>NZ_JBNGCO010000080.1:0-24287 GCF_049974805.1 Baaleninema sp. | reverse complement strand
AGACTCCTCTAAGCCTTACGCCGTAAGCTTTTCACTTCTTTTCAGCAAGCCCTACATAAATTTTTATATATAAATTGTATTTTAATTTTTTGGTCGAGAAAATTATTACCATAAATCTATTTTTTTGTCAAGCTAAAAAAGCAAAAACATGGCGAGTACGTTAAAATAGAGAGCTGAAACTGTAACCTGTGTAACAAACTCAGCTCGCTCCGCAGCAGGCGAACCTAACAGAATCCGAAACGATGCGAAAACATATCATTGGCGTAATGGGGCCGGGAGACGGCGCAACCGAGAGCGATCGCGCCGAAGCCAGAGAACTCGGAAAAGCGATCGCCTCTCGAGGGTGGGTACTACTAACAGGCGGCCGCAACATCGGCGTGATGGAAGCCGTCAACCAAGGGGCGAAAGAAGCCGGAGGACTGACGATCGGCATTCTCCCCGACAACGACGCCAGCCACCTGTCCGACTGTATCGACTTACCCATTTTTACCGACCTCGGCAACGCCCGAAACAACATCAACGTCTTATCCAGCGATGTCGTCGTGGCTTGTGGCATGGGACTCGGCACCGCCTCAGAAGTCGCCTTAGCCTTAAAAAACGGAAAATCTGTCGTGCTGCTGAACGTCGATATCATTACCCAGGATTTCTTTCAAAAATTCGCCATTAACATCGCCGTAGCCCAAACCGCCGCCGAAGCGATCGAAATCGTCGAAGCCCTCATCGAACCCCAGTAACCGTCAATTCCCGACCGGACGCTCTAGCGGTCTCCAGGCTCTATCCGTTAAACTGAACGGATAAAATGCTCGCTCGAAATCCACCGGGGTTTGGCTTGACTTGCTGTACAATCTCCCCAACCTCAACCGTTGTGTCGTCCCAGTCGTGACCTAGGAAAAGCCACCATGTCCAACGCGCCAACGCCCTCTAACACAACGGCAACCCAGAAACCCCGGAAACGGCGGAGTCTTCCCGAACTCCTCGAAATCGCATCGATCGCGGGGTCTGGCGTGGGGATCGGTGTGGCCTTCCTCACCCAACAAGTGTTACACGCCGCCGTCCCCATGACGATCGCCATGTCCTTGGGACTCATCAACCGCCAGCGGTTTCAAAAACAGATGCAGGCGGACTATCTCGCCTCGGTGACGCAACTCCACGAAAGCCTAAAATCCTTTCCCGCTCCCGTCAATCTCGATCCCCTGTTGCAGAAAGTCGTGAGCCTGGAACAAGCGAACCAGGCCATTAACCGACAACTCGAACACCTGCAACGGGAAATGCGACATCAAGCCAAACCCCAACAAATGGCAGAGATGCAACGGGCGATCGCCAATTTAAAAGGCGATCTCGATCGCATGCAAGCCTTCGCCAACCAGCAGCGAGAGCGACAACGCCAAGTCAACCAGCAAATCGCCCAACTTCAGAACTGGTTCGAGCAGTTACCCCCGCCGCAAAAAGCCACAGAATACAAACGAGTCGAAAACGCGATCGCCCTTCTCCATCGCGAACTCGCCGTCATCAAAGGTCGCCTCGCGCCCCTTGAAGTCAGCGATTTATCGGGCGTTCAAGCCAACATTACCCAACTGCAAGGCTATTTACAACAAGTCGCCGACGGCGTAACGCCTCTCAAACGGAAACAGCGAGACATGGTAAAACGGTTGTTCCCGCGCATGATCGAGCTTCTCAACGAACTGCGGAAAACCGAAGAAGCCCCTCAAGAAATTAAAAAAGCTGTCGTCCACCGTCCGCCGCCGCCTATCGTCAGTCACAGGATGCGCCAACCCAATCCCCAAACGCCCCAGCAGACGAACGGTTGGAACCCTTACACCCAAGCGGAAATGCTGCGCCGACGCAACAGCCATAACAACGCGCAACAGCAACGTCAGGGCGATTCGAGCCTCTAACGGGCGATCGTCTTTCAATACGAATCGCGATCGAAATGGCGATCGCCTTGGGCTTGACGTTCTTGAGAGCGAGATCGACTGCGACGCAGGGGCGGACGTTGTCTCGGCGCCGCGTTGCGGGGTGTCGTCCCCCGTCCGAGGCGGCGACTAACTTCGACAAATCCTTCCCGTTCCAACACCGGATAGTCGCTCACCCACAGTTTGCGACTCGGAACGTACAAATCTGTAATTTTCGAGATGCGGCGTAAATCTCGATCTTCAGACAAAACCAAGGTTTGCACCGTCTGTCCGGGGGCGAGAAACTGATGCTGTCGGCGTAACGGCACTTGTACGTCGGCTAAAAATCCGTTTTTGTCGCCGATTTCCACGTTCAGACGCCGTTCTCGGTTTTCCACCAACACCAATTCCCCTCGCGCGTTGGTGGTTTCTTCCGTTCCCACCACTTCTTCAGTGACGTAAACATCGAGAATTTTACCTTGCCAAAACCCGCTGTAGGGATAGCGGCGATAGCGAGCGTTTCGCAGGCTGGCTTTGGCCACGGGGCCCCACAACCAATACAGTCCGGCAATAATACCTAAAAACAAGGCCAAACCGGAGGATTCGAGAAATCCACTCAAGAACCAAACGATTAAGGCGCCGAGGAGGGAAAATAAAACCTGTTTGACGACGTTTTGCCAGTCGCCCCAATAGTAGACGTACTGCGGCCCTGTGGCCACCAGGGGAACGAGATCTTCAAATTTACGTTGAGTGAGCGGAACGAGCATAATTCGAGGGAGCGAGATTCAACCCGCAGAAAACAAAAACACAGAGAACTGACGCAGACTCCCGATTTCAGCGGCTAAGAACGAAAACCGAGATTGTCGATCGCTCCAGCATCGCTTCTAGAAAAGATACCGGAAATCGAGAAACCTCAAATCCACGCCCTTAGCGTCGAAGTCCGGACTACTGTGCGGACTACTGCGAACTGCGATGAATTTTCGTAGCTTTGACCGCCACGAGAACCCCCATCGTCCCCCCGGCGATGGGGTAGTGAACGGCGCGATCGAACCCCGCTTGACGGGCGAGTGTCACCTGTTCTGTCCCCATCGGAAAGCGATCGAGACTCGGTTGAATGTAGGCGTATTCCGCCGTCAACCCCAAAGATTCCGCCGTCGGTACCACAAAGGTCTCCAAATACCACTGCTGAAATCCCAACATCGCCGTCGAACTGGGGCGGTGCATATCCAAAATCGCCGCTGTCGCCCCCGGTTTGAGAACTCGGTGCAGTTCCCGCAAGCCTCGGGGAATATCGGTGAGGTTTCGCAACCCGTACCCCATCGTGGCCGCGTCGAAGGTTTCCTCTGCAAACGGTAAATTCAGGGCGTCCGCTTGTACCCATTCCACAGACAAGCCGCGATCGCGACTGCGTTGGCGGGCGATGTCTAACTGCGACTGCGAAAAATCCGCCCCAACGACCCGGCCGCCAGGACCGACCGTTTCCGCCAGTCCCAAGGCCAAATCGCCACTTCCACAGCAGACATCGAGACAAGTCTGGTCCCGACCCGCCTTCGACCAGGAAATCGTCATTTGTTTCCAAACGCGATGCCAACCGAAACTCAAGCTGTCGTTGAGTCGGTCGTACACCGGGGCGATGCGATCGAACAAACTTTGAATTTCCGTAGCCTTGGGGGTTTTATCCATGTCTGGGGAAAAATAGGTCGCGAAGTGGTCTAACAGTCGTTTAACAGTCGTTTCAAGCCAGGTCGGCACAAGTCAACGCCAGGGCGATTTGCTGGGCGCAACGGTGAATCCATTCCACTTCCTTCTCTTGAACGCTGTTCGGCTGCGTCCATTGCAACGAGGCTACGGCCCGCAGGCGATCGCGAAAGGCGATGGGTAACACCAAATGGGCTTGAACGCCAGCGTTTTGATAGGATTCGAGACCGGACAAGTCCGCATCGGCCGAAACGTTGGCAGATCCTTGAATTTTAAGGGTTTCGATAGCTTTGTCCACCAAGGGATCGCCCGCCAACTCCATGGCCGAGGAATTACCGTGACGGGCTTTCGCCTCTGCCAAAGAGCCATTTTCCACCAACTGCAACACGCAGGCTTCGGCCGAAAAATTCTCCCCGAGGGCTTGCGCGATCGTATCGAGACAGGAGGCCGCGTCCGAGGCGCTTTCCGCCACCTGCATCAGCGTCCCCAACACGGCCATTTGGGCGTGAGACCACTCCAACTCTTCCGTTTTCAACTTGAGGAGTTCGTAAGTATCGGCCGCCCGTTTGACCACGCCTCTCAGTTCGTTCGGGTCCCAGGGTTTCGTAATGTATTTGTAGACTTGTCCCGAGTTGATGGCTTCGACGAGATCTTCAATATCCGTAAAACCCGTAAGGATTATCCGTACCGTATTGGGAAATTGCGTGACGGTTTTACTGAGAAACTCCGTCCCCTTCATTTCCGGCATCCGTTGGTCGGAAACGATGACGGCCACTTCTCCTTCTTTTTCTAAAATATCGAGGGCTTCAATACCGCTTTCGGCTTTGTAAACCCGGAACTCCCGTCGAAAGGTTCGATAGAGTAAATCTAGATTGTCCGGCTCGTCATCGACGACAAGCATTTTCGGCTTTTTCGGTCGCATCGAACTCCTCAATCGATCTCTCAATTCGTCAAGTTCTGACATGGTGTCGGTCATATTTTGCCTCCACTCGGAACAATTTCCCCTATGTTGTCGGATTCCGCTGACGCCCCCCAACTACAACCATAGGGTGAAACACTTTCTACATCATACTTTCTTTCCAATTTAGGAGATGCCGGGAACCTCTGTGAAGTCGATCGACAAATCTTCACCGTTGTAGCTGCTTGGAATTTCTCTTGCTTGGGGCGAGCGTCGCGACCGACAATAGAACAACATCAAGGTTTAGAGAGGATACAAACAGCGATGGAAGTCATTCCCGCCATCGATTTACTAAACGGACAGTGCGTGCGCTTGTACCAGGGCGATTACAACGCCGCTGAAACTTTTAGCGAAGACCCCCTGTCCGTGGCGCGACAGTGGGCCGAACAGGGGGCGACACGCCTGCACCTGGTGGATCTCGACGGGGCGAAAGCGGGGCGTCGCGTTAATGGGGAAATCGTGGCGGCGATCGCGCGATCGCTCTCGATTCCCGTCCAAATCGGCGGCGGACTGCGCGATCGCGACAGCGTCGCCGAAGTCTTATCCTGGGGCGTCGATCGCGCCATTTTAGGCACGGTCGCCGTGGAAAACCCCGACCTGGTGCGCCAGCTTTGTCAAGAATTTCCCGGCCGCATCGCCGTCGGAATCGACGCCCGAGACGGGTGGGTGGCCACCCGAGGCTGGTTGGAAACCTCCCAAGTCAAAGCCACGGAACTGGCGCAGACCATGGCCAACTTCGGCGTGGCGGCGATTATCTACACGGACATTCACCGCGACGGCACCCTCGAAGGTCCAAACCGCGACGCGTTGCGGGAATTAGCCGAGGCGATTTCCGTTCCCGTTATCGCCTCCGGCGGCGTCAGTTCCGTAACCGATTTACTGGGGTTGCTCTCCCTCGAACCCCAAGGTGTCACGGGGGCGATCGTGGGACGGGCTTTGTACACCGGAGACGTTTCGCTCAAAGAAGCGATTCGCGCCGTCGGAAACGGTCGTTGGCAGGACGTTCCCCCGGATTTGGGGTCTTCGGCGTTGGCGTAACTCGCGCCGCCACCGCCGCTCTTTTGAGTCCTTCGCTCAACGCAATCGCTGCGGTAGGGAGGACCAAAAGGAACGACTCGACCCTTGACGGCGCACGTTGGTGGCGCAGTGCAGGTTGCCTTTCATCTCGTGATATTGGGCGTCGTCGATAAAAGATACCCGAACCCCCGCCGAAGACAGGAGACGGCGAAACTCGGCTTTTAAGACATCTTGTCCGCCGACGATCGCTCCTTGGGGATCGGAGACTAACAGGCGATCGCCCAAAACCACCAAATTCACCAAATTCGGCCAGAGGGAATCCCCCATTTCCCCGTACAACGCCGGAACGAACACCACGCGATCGTCACGAACTTGAAACTCTCGCTGCAATTGGGCGACGATGGGATTCACCCGTTGCTGTTGCAGTTGCAGGTTGCGGGCGATGGTGTCCGTATCCTCGAGGAATTCGCGAACCGTCCGTTCCGTACTCAAACCTCGAGACATCACCGCATCGCCGAATCCCCGACGTTCTAAGTCGCGCAACAACTGTACCCCCGCTTCCGGGGACGTCACGAGCATCAAAAATCCCCCATTCTGGTGGGGAACGAAACTAACCACTTCGTCCACGTGGCGGATATGCAGCCAGGCGGTATCGATCGCCACCGTCGGACTTTGCAGTTCCTGAGCTTCGAGAAATTCCAAGATATCCGGGTGCATGGACACGCCATCGGCGGTACCGTAGTAAATCCGCCCCCAGGGATAATCCGGTAGCGGCGGCGTCACTTCTAAATTGCCGTACCAATCGATCCAAGCGTCTTCGGGAGGGAGTTCTCGCGGTTCGGCCACGGAAAACCAGCCTGTATCGGGTTGGAGGAGCGATCGCGCGAAACCGTCTAAATTGGGATCGCGAATGCCTTCCAACACGCTGGGCATTACCTGTAAACCCTGGCGACTGGGAAACTGCACGAAGCCGATTTCCATCGTGTCCTGCATCCACAACAGCCCCGTGGGATCGACGGTGAGGGGAACGCCAGCGGCTTGGGTTTGCTGTTGCAGCATCGGTAAGAAGTCGTCCGTCAAATCCAGGGGACTGGCGAAAATTTCTTGCGGCGTCGCGGTGTTGGGCAGCATCAACCAGGGTGTCACCCGGAGGGCGATACGATCGACTGCCAAACGCTCCCCTCCTTGGCGGGCTGTGGCTTCGAGCGTTACGTAACCGTTCCAGTCGCCATCGGCGAACTGGCTGGCTTCGAGTCCGAACACTATGGTTTGGCTGGCCAGAATCGGCGTGACGCCCCGTAAATCGACGGGTAGCCAACCGCGATAGGTGCGTTGGAAGGCGCGGAGGTAAGGACGCGATACGGCGTCGGATTGCAGAAACAGGGGGACGCCGTGCAGGTTTTCGGGAACTCGCAGGCGCACGAGAGCCAGTTCGCGATCGCGGGCGAAACTGATGGGGGTGGCATCTTGCCAGTCGGGGATGCCGTTGCGGTTGTCGTCGTCGTGGTTGAAGGGAATTAAGGCGCCCCGTTTCCATTCCCAAGAGTGGCGGTGTCGCAGGTCGGCGCGATCGACGAAGCCATCGCGATTGGTATCGCCTCTGAGGAGGAACTCGGGGGTTTTGGGCGGATCGATCTCGATCGCGTCCGGTTCTAAAGATAATTCTTTTTCTAACGCGCGATCGCCGGGATCTAAAATTTCCGGTTCGGATGCCTCGTTTTGAGACCGATCTCGAACACCCGAAGTACCCTGAAGAAAAGAATAGCCTTCTCGAGCGACGAACAGTCCGAGAAGCGTCGCGACCACCAGCCAGACGAAATACCGTAATTTCATGGATTTTTAACCTGGGGGTTTGCAGAGAGGGAAACCCCCTCTTCTGAGATTAAGACAAATCCATACTTCTTCGCCGTAAATCGTTCAAAATCGCTTCGTTTCCGGCTTCGACCACCTCATCCGACAAGGCGGTTAAGGGATTGTTATCGGTGTAGAGGTATTTCAACCGTTCTAACTGTGCTAATTCTAGGGGTAAATCGTTGAGTCCGGTGTTGCGAACGTTGAGAATTTCCAGTTCTGACAGTCGGGCGATTTCGGGGGGGATTGTCCCTAGGGGAACGTCCCACAGTGCCAGACTTTTCAGGCGATCGAGCTGTAATACCGCTTTCGGGAATTCTTCAAATCCATTCCCGCCGATGGAGAGTTCTTCGAGGCGATCGATCGCCGCGATCGCCTGGGGCAGTTGTCGAAATTGGTTATCGCTAATAGCCATCGATCGCAGGTCTTGCAGTTCGGCTAATTCCTCTGGCAAATCTGACAAATAGTTACTACTAATCGACAAGACTTTGAGTTTTTTGAGTCGCGCGATCTCCACCGGAATCTCTCGAATTTTGTTGTGATAAAGATACAGTTCTTCGAGATTTTCCAAGTTGCCAATTTCTGGCGGTATCGCCTCCAATTTATTATCGTATGCGTAGAGAATTTTTAATAGTTTTAAACCACCGACTTCTTGGGGGATTCCTTCAATTTCGTTGCCACCAATCGCAAACTGACGCAAATTCAATAACTTGAAAATTTTTGAAGGAATCGATGGAATTTGGTTGTGATTTAAAGATAAATTATGTAAGTTTTCTAACGTCAAAATTTCAGCGGGAAATTCTCTCAATTGGTTTTGACGTAACGACAAATCCCGCATTCGCGTCAAGCGATGAAAGTCTGACGGGAGATCGACAATCTGATTCGATCGTAAAGATAGCTCGCGCAGACTCGAGATTTTGCCAAGTTTTGGCGAGACTTCCTGAATTCTATTGTTGTTAACAAATAATTTCTCAAGCTGGGGTAAATTTTCGATGTCGTCGGGAATTTCCGATAAAAAATTTCCGCCGATATACAACTCTCGAAGTCCCGAAATCTCGAAAACTTCATCGGGGATTTCCTCAAATCGATTCCACTCCAAATCGAGAATTTTGAGGTTTTGCAATTGACTGAATTCCGGAGGCAGCGACCTTAATTGATTGCCGCTCAGACTCAAGGCGTTAAGTTGCGATAACTCACCAATCTCGGGAGGAAGGTCGGAGATTTCACAGTCGGAAATATCGAGGGATTTGACTCCAGACTCAACTGCCTGACGAAGTGTTTTCAATAAAAATTCAATAGTCATACACCAGGTAGAGCAATTCGCTGCGCGATCGATAACAAATCAGTTTCCCTGCAAACACCCCGACTTCTTACCGACTTTAACATAGTCTAACAATAGGGCGAAGGGTGAAGTTAACTCTTAAAATATTGATGTTCAAACCCCGGGAAACTTTACAAAACGTGACGTTAATTGACTTTTTGAAACTATACGACCGAGAGACCGCCTATCTCAGCCATCTCCGCCAACAGGGACAAGATTCCGCCACCCTGCCCAACCAGCTTGCCTCGGGGGACACCACCCAAACGAGCAGCCTGTTGTGGGCGCGGAGTACCCCAACCGAGTCGGTTCTCGACTCTGACAACAACTTCATTGCCTTCGAGTACAGCTACGATCCCGACTTTAACACCGTTAACACGGTCAGCGGTACTGTTGCCGACTCGAGCCTTCCCGTCAAAGTCGAAATCTCCGACTTACAGCCGGATACCCAATATTACGTCCGCGTCACTGACGGGGCGGGCAGTTCTGCCGTCGGCACCTTCCGCACTCCCTCCGCAGTCGGAACGCAAACCGGATTGCGTTTCGGCGTCGCTCCCGATTGGCAAGGGGAACTCAATCCCTACCCCGCAATTGGCAACGCCGACGATCGCGATCTCGAATTCTTCGTTCTCCTAGGGGATACCATCTACGCCGACACGCGATCGCCCGCAGTAGACAAACCCCAAGCCGAAACCCTCGAGGAATTCCGTCTCAAATACAACGAAGTCTACAGCGATCGATACGGACTCAACGCCTGGGGGGATTTGCGATCGTCCACCAGCATTTTCGCCACCATCGACCATGCAGTTTGTGGTGGGGGCGAAAAGCCGGATAACAGGAACGGAGGATGCCGAAACCCTCGTCGGCGACGGGTTAAATAACGAAATGCGAGGGTTGGGCGGCAACGATCGCCTCTTGGGAAACGCCGGAAACGATACGTTAATCGGTGGTGGCGGTAGCGATTTCCTCGAGGGTGGCGAGGGGGTTGATACTGCTAGTTATGCTGAGTCCAGCGTGGGGATTAACGCCGATCTCAAGTCGGATGCGGTGGTGTTAGGGTTCGACCCCAACGCCCCGCGAGATGCCGATCCCGATACCTTTGCCAGTGTAGAAAACCTCGTCGGTTCGGCGTTTGGGGATACTCTGACGGGTACGGCGGGAGACAACGACATTGAAGGGGGATTGGGGGCGGACGTTCTCACCGGAAGCGGGGGAAGCGATCGATTCGTCTTTCGGTCTCCCGGCCAGGGGATCGATCGAATCACTGATTTCGCCTCAGACGATCGCCTGTTGGTAGCGGCGACTGGCTTCGGCGGCGGTTTGGGGGCGGGAATTCCCCTCGATTACAGCGATCCCGTGGGGGTTTTCGGTTCGACGGGTACTTTCGTCAGCGGACCGTCTCCGGTTGCCAACCAGCCCACCGCCACGTTTTTATACGATATGAGTACGGGAACTCTCAGTTACGACATCGATGGAACGGGGGCAACGGGTGCAGTGGCGATCGTCACCCTTGAAGGAATTCTCACATTAACGAGTTCTCAGATCGCAGTTGTAACATAATCGATTCAGCTCGCGGCGTATCATAAAGGAATAGGAGTTGACATCCCATCCAGGGGGATCGGTACGATGACGCGACTTTCCCAGAATATTGACCGATCTCAGACCGTCAACTCCTGCTTATCGATCGAATTTTCTCAATAGACCCTATGGATATTACAGACCTCAACGATCTCGAAAGCTCGGTAAACAGTTTGTTGTCTTTGGCGAAAGCCGAACTGGAGGAAAAACGCCTCCAACAACAACGGGAAGAACAAATTAAAGATGCCATCAAGGATATCGAACAACGTCTACAACCGCTTTTGGCTCAAGTCGAAGCCATGTTGCGTCAATACGATGCGGAAGCCATCGACGACAGCATCGGACGGCAAAAACTCCAAGACAAAGCCAACGAACTTCGCGAACAACTCGAAAACGCTCCGTTGTTAGCGGCTCAAATGGTCGATCGCCAGCTCATTTTATATGAAGAACGGCTTCTCGACGAACAGATTTCCGAGCAGACCAATCAGTGGCGGCACGCTTTAAAACACGACCTTCTCGATACCATTGCCGAACAGCAAGATTTCTTTAGCGCCACTGACGCCGCCGTGTCCATTCGCGGTTACGTCAACGATTTGAAAGCTATCGGCGCCCTCGAAGAAGTGGTTGAATCCCTCATCGAACGGATTAACGAACTCAGCGAAGAAGGGCCGGTAGCGCGTCTGCGGGGAACCCACGAACAGACTTTAAACTTTATCTACCACAAAGCGATGGAAAATCGCTCTCGGGTGGAACGTCCGACGGAAGTTCAACCGAGAACGCGCCATCGCACTTCTGAAAAACGCCCCAATCCCTATGCTGCTTTATCTGGAAAAGTGGTCATTTTCGGCGGTCACGATCGCTTGGCGACTTCGGTGAAAAACCGCCTGCGGGAATCTGATGTGGATTTGGTGTGGTGTACGGCACAAGACGGCTTACAAATGGCACAACAAGCCGAAAGCCACATCTATTCGGCGGATTTGCTCTTGATTATTACGGGATACGCCAGCCACTCTCTGACGGAGAAAGCCGTGCAAGTGGCGAAAAAAGCTGGAAAAACCCCAGAAACGATCAATACTACCGGAATGACGCGGGTGTTAGAGGCGATCGAATACGGTTTAAAAACCAAACTCCTCGCCAACCAGTTCTCGAAAACCGCTTGAGTCGGTGATGATGGTGAGATCGGGATGATGAGAAAAGGCTGAAATTCTCTCGTGGCCGTAAACTCCCTCTGTACTCGAAATCTCTCATCTAGAATCTAGAATCTGAAAATCTTTTGGTAAATCTCTTCGTAGGGTTGTTGGATGTAACAACCCTACGATTTTTTTTGGCCAAATCCCATCATCTCCTCATCCCATCATCTCCTCATCCCATCATCTCCTCATCTCCCCATCCCGTTCGGTTCTCTCGACAGATATTTTTGGTAAAAACCACTATAATTCAGTTAACCCAAGGTTAAATCAATTAAACGATATCGCTGCCACTGTGTTTACCACCGCACGTTCTCCTCAAACTACCCGCGTTGCAGACCTTCCTGAAGACCTGTTCGAGGCGATCGAAACCCTCAAACGAGACCTCAACGCTGTTGTCCTGGCACACTACTACCAAGACCCCGACATCCAAGATATCGCCGACTACATCGGGGATTCTCTCGGTTTGTCTCGTCAAGCCGCCGAAACCGACGCAGACGTTATCGTTTTTGCGGGGGTTCACTTCATGGCGGAAACGGCGAAAATCCTCAACCCCGATAAATTGGTGATTCTCCCGGATCTCGAGGCGGGATGTTCTCTAGCCGATAGCTGTCCGCCAGAGGACTTCGCTAAGTTCAAAGCCGCACATCCCGACCACTTGGTCGTCTCTTACATCAACTGTACGGCGGCGATTAAGGCGATGAGCGATATCATCTGCACCAGTTCTAACGCCGTCGATATCGTCAACCAAATTCCCAAAGACCAGCCAATTATTTTCGCTCCCGATCGCAACCTAGGACGGTACGTGATGGAACAAACCGGCCGCGAGTTGCTGTTGTGGGACGGAAGCTGTATCGTTCACGAAAACTTCTCGGAAAAGAAAATCGTGCAACTGCGCGTTGAACATCCGGAAGCGGAAGTCATCGCACATCCGGAATGCGAACCCCCGGTGTTGCGCCACGCTGACTATATTGGTTCGACGACGGCGTTACTTAAATACGCGCAACAGAGTGCGAAAGATTCGTTTGTGGTGGCTACCGAACCCGGTATCATTCACCAAATGCAGAAGGCCATGCCGCAAAAAGAGTTTATCGCGGCGCCGCCAACGGGGAATTGCGCCTGCAATGAATGTCCCCATATGCGGTTGAATACTCTGGAAAAACTCTATCTATCGATGAAGCATCGCCAACCGGAAATTACGATGCCTGAAGATATTCGACAGGCGGCGTTGAAACCGATTCAGCGAATGTTGGAAATGAGTCGCTAGGCGATCGCACGCGATCGATAATTGCTTGCATCCTTTTTCGGAGACTCCTGAGATTTTCGCAATCCTGGGAGTCTCCGTTTGGCTTGAAAAACTTTGAGACGGCTTCTGCTGAATCCTCCCAAACTTGCTATTCTTCAACCACGTACAGTTCCAGACCTCGGCTATGAAAAGTATAGGTGGCACCTTCCCCTTCGCAGTAGCGGTTTTCTGCGGCGTAGGAATCTAAATCCGTGATGACGATATGTACGTCCGAGGATAAATCGTCGTCGTATCGAATTTGGAACTGGGGCGATCGATTTTCGCCGGGATAATCGTAGTCGTGGGTAAACATTGCCCATCGCCCAGGGCGCACGCTATAGGATTCCCAGGTGTCGTTACTTCCCCATCGGGCTTGGAAGTTGATGGTATCTCCTGTTTCGGTTCCTACACAAGTCAGGGCAAATCTCGCTCTTGAATTGGCTTGGGTGGGAAGGGACAGTCCACCTGTGATTAATAATGTTGCTATCGAACAAGTGGTAATTTTGGCGATCGAGTTGAGAATCATCATGGATCTGTTGGATCGAGAGAACGTTAGCTATCGGGAGAATCAATAATGTATATTGATTTTTTGAAAAACCTGTTTTGTTTTTTGAAAAACTATATTTTTTAAGACGAAACTCAAAATCCTAAAATTACATTTCTCGAGAAATTGTAAACTTGGCAAATTCCTAGGCTCTCCCGGTTAGGAGCTTTCCCAAACTGGGGATTGGGATTTTACAGCCGTGAGATCCCTTCGGTTAAACCTATAAACCCCAGGATCGATCGCAACTTTTTAGACTTACCTCACCAACGTTACCACGGCGAACAAGAACGCCATCAAGCCCAATGAATACGCCTTAAAGGATTTGATTGTTTTGCCTAAACTGCTCGATTCTATAAAATATTATATATCTTACATTGAGTCGCTGGGAAGCAAATGAAATATTTTTTTGTATTTCTTATAAAATCTCTTAAAAAAACCAGGTATTGTTAAAAAAAATCTGGGTTTTCTTTATATTTTATTTATATTTTCCCGGGGATTGCATGAGATTTAGATAGTATTTGGAGTTTTGGAAGTCAAAAGAAATCGCCTATTCTTGCAGCCCGCCAAACCCAAGCAACGCCATAAAAAAACATCTAAATCAAAATCAGATGGTGTAAATACGGCAAAGCCTCGCACCCAAGAGAATTGATTTGCGATTTTGGCTTGTATTCGCGAAATAAACCTTGAAATATGGGAATTTTCAAGGAATGAGTTGCGAGAACGCCAACCTCTGTGACGCTGGGCTTCTCCTCACCTCACCGAGTCGATCGCCCCGATGGGGATCGGCTACAATTTCCCCATGGATTTACTGCGTTCTCTGCCCCTAGGACTGTACCTAGAAAAACCCGTCACCTGGCTGCACCGCCTCGACGCCAGAGTGAAACTCGTTTGGTTGATGAGTTTTCTCGTCACGCCACTGTTAGCCAATGCTCCTTGGCGTATTTTTCTGGTAGTGTTTCTCATCCTCGTGACGTTAGCGGCGGCGATTCCGCTGCGGGTGTGGCGCCAACAGATGGGATGGTTGATGTTCTTCTGTTTGATAGTACTTCTCATCGGCGCGATCGCCCCCGACGGACTCACGGATACTCACCAACCTCGTCTCCCTGCTGACGAACTCGCCTTTATGCAGCAAGAGGCGATCGTCCCCGAGGAACTCGATCGCAATCCTTGGTACGATCCCTTTGGCTGGGGACTCGGCGAGGACAACACCAACACCGCCGAGGAAACGGAAACCGCTGCGACACCGACAGTTCCCGATTTAACGGAACTGCCGCAACCGACAGACTATCGTTATATATGGTTCGATGGCGGCCCCCTGACGATTACCCGCCACTCGATCGATTTGGCAATTCGCGTCAGTACCCTGCTGTTTACCCTCATTTACAGCACGAACCTGTATCTTTTAACCACCTCTCCTGAAGCCATCACCGACGGTTTAGAAGACCTCATGCGACCCTTGCGCTGGTTCGATCTTCCCGTCACGGAAATCGCCTTAACGCTGACGCTATCGTTGCGATTTTTACCGTTAGTTTTAGAAGAAATTCAAAACCTGTCGCGATCGATCCAAACTCGCGCCATTAATTGGAAAAAACTGGGATTTCGCGGCGCGTCGAAAATTTGGCTCATCGTCGCCGAACGGTTACTGGAAAACCTACTGTTGAGGGCGGCGCAAATCTCCTCAGCGATGGAAGTTCGGGGATTCACCAGTCCCGATCGCCATCGCGTCCTGTGGCACGAATCTCGCTTGCGCGTCGCCGATTTCGTGGCGATCGCCCTGTTAATCGCCTTCTGGGGCGCCCGCGTCATCTGGGGATGGGAAAATTGAGAATTGATAGGGAACGGGGAACGGGGAACGGTTTCTTCCTTGTACTCATCATCCCATCATCGCCTCATCCCATCATCCCCTCATCCCCTCATCTCATCATCTCCCATCAAACGGGATGATAGAAGAAAGCTAAACCGACGACGGCGTAAGTGGCGATGAGTAACGCGCCTTCTAACCAATCCGATCGACCGTCGGAACTGACAGAGTTCGCCAAAGCGACTGCGACGACAACGGCCACTAACTCGAAGGGGTTGAAGTTCAAATCCATCGGTTGACCGAAAATCCAACCCGCCAACACCAACACCGGCGCCACAAACAAGGCGATTTGCAGACTCGATCCCATAGCCACCGTCATCGATAAGTCCATTTTGTTTTTCATGGCGACGGTGACGGCGGTGGCGTGTTCGGCGGCGTTTCCGATAATCGGGACGAGAATCGCCCCGGTAAACAACGCCGTCAGTCCCAGGTTTTCTGTGGCGGGTTCTAGGGAATCAACGAGTAATTCGGACTCGTAAGCCACGGCCAGGGTGCAAATCAGTAATACCCCCGACCACAGCCAGGGATTGGGTTTTTCTCCGGCTTCTCCGGAATGGGTTTCGAGTTCGGCTTCTCCTACGTCGCAGAGGTAGGCGTGGGTTTTCATGGAAAACAATAGGGTCAGTCCGTATACCACGATGAGAACCACCGCCACAGCACTGGAGAGTTGGCGGATGGTGGGTTCGGTGATGCCTTGGGAGGTGGCGACGACGGCGGTGGGAATTAAAATCGCGACGGTGGCGAGGTTCATGGCGGAGGCGTTCAGACGCGCCATGACCGATTGAAAGGTTTGTTCTTTGTACCGCAGTCCTCCGAGGAACATGGACAATCCCATGACGAGGAGGAGGTTGCCGAGAATCGATCCGGTGATGCTGGCTTTGACCACTTCGATCGATCCGGCTCTCAGGGCAATTAGGGCGATAATCAGTTCGGTGGCGTTGCCAAAGGTGGCGTTGAGCAGTCCGCCAACGGTGGGGCCGACGACAACGGCGAGTTCTTCGGTGGCGGTTCCCATCCAGGCGGCCAGGGGAACGATGGCGCAGGCGGCGGCGATGAAAATCCAGGTGTCGCCCCAGTGGAAGACTTCAGCGGCGATCGAAACCGGGACGAACGCCAACAATCCAAGAAAAATTAAGTTTTTAACGGACATGGGGTTTTGTTGTGCTGTTGGATCGAAATACCACCGTCTAGGATAAGGGGTGGTTTTGAATTCTGGTGGCGGCCGGATGGCGGCGATGGCTCGCTTCGACGCCAGATCGGGATCGCTGGGATCGCCACAAAATCGTAAGTTCGGTTAACTTTGACCGTTTTAAAGACTTCGATCGGGATCGATTGTCATCAAAAACTGGCAGCGTTGAGAAACTGTAAAATAACGCAACTGTTCGTTACAAAAAACGCAAAATACGATAAGAGTGGTACAATAAAGCAGATTAAAAATGCGATACACTTAAAGTCCAAGTCGCGTTTTAGAAAAGTTTTTTTGAATCGATCGAGCGCCACAGAGAACGCACTTCAAGAGAATTGAAGTGGGCGTCTCGTGCCGGTCTAACCGCCCTCGCACGCCATTGCCAGACCTCTCGAAATCGCAAATTTCGACAGATGAAACCCTGGCGATCGCGACGGTGGTGAAACGCTCGACGAGCTAACGCAAGAAGCGAAGAGAATTCCCATGACTTTCACGTCTAAAGCTAACTCCATCAGTGCCACAGAGGGACTGTCTGCCCCAGCGATCGCCCCTCGCGTCACGGCGAAAGGGGTATGCGTCACCCTCCACGGACATTTCTACCAACCGCCGCGAGAAAACCCCTATCTCGATGCGATCGAACACCAACCGAGTGCCCGTCCCTTTCACGATTGGAACGAACGCATCCATTACGAATGCTATCGTCCCAACGCCTTCGCCCGAGTTCTCAACGATCGCGGCGAAGTAGTCGAAATCGTCAACAACTACGAGTATCTCAGCTTTAACATCGGGCCGACCCTGATGAACTGGTTGGCGCGGTACGACTTGGAAGTCTACGAAAGAATCCTCGAAGCCGATCGCCGCAGTTGCGATCGTCTCGACGGCCATGGCAACGCCATCGCCCAAGTCTACAACCACATCATCCTGCCGCTGGCCAACGATCGCGACAAACGCACTCAAATTCGCTGGGGGAAAGCCGACTTCAAATCTCACTTCGGACGAGATCCCGAAGGAATGTGGCTGGCAGAAACCGCCGTGGATTACCCCACCTTAGAAGCCCTCATCGACGAAGGCATTAAGTTCCTGATTCTCGCCCCGTCGCAAGTGGAACGCTGTCGGGTGTTACCGGACGATGACACTCCCGATCCCGAGTGGCACGAAGTGGGGGGCGGACAGATCGATCCGACTCGTCCCTATCGCTGTTACCTGAAAAACGCAGACGGACAGCCCGATTCCAGCCGTCCCTACATCGACATCTTTTTCTACGACGGGCCGATTTCTCGGGATATTGGCTTTAACGACTTGTTATCCAACGCCAATACCTTAGCCGGTCGGTTGGGAATGGCAGTTCACGGCGATCGACGCCCCGCGCAACTGATTTCGGTCGCCACCGACGGCGAAACCTTCGGCCACCACAAAGGCGGTACCGAAAAATGTATCGCCTACAGCGTCACTCGGGAATTCAACAATCGCGGTTGGACGGTGACCAATTACGGCCACTATCTGAGTCAAAACCCGCCGCAGTGGGAATGCGAACTCAAACCCGTCACCGCCTGGAGTTGTTCCCACGGGGTCGATCGCTGGCGAGACGACTGTGGCTGTGGCGGCGGTGGCGGAACCCAGCAGAAATGGCGTCGCCCCCTGCGAGACAGTTTGGATTGGTTGCGCGATCGACTGATCGACCTCTACGAACGGGAAGCGGGACGGTTGTTGCGCGATCCCTGGTTGGCCCGGGACGAGTACATCAAGGTTCTGCGGAATCGATCGAAAGAAAACGTCGCCGAGTTCCTCAGTTCTCACCAACGACACGCCCTCAACGCCGAAGAACAAATCGACGCCCTGCGCCTGCTGGAAATGCAGCGACACAGCCTGTTGATGTACACCAGTTGCGGTTGGTTCTTCGAGGAACTGTCTCGTCCGGAAGGTACGCAGATTTTACGGTACGCCGCACGGGCGATCGAACTAGCCGGACAGGTGACCGGTTGCGATCTCGAACCGGAATTCGTCCAGCGGTTAGCCCAAGCCCCGAGTAACGTTCCCTTCTTCAAAGACGGGGCGGCGGTATACGTCCACAACGTCAAACCCGCCCAAGTCAGCCTCGAACAAATCGCCGCCCACTACGCCATCAGTTCCCTGTTCCAGCCCTACCACCCCGAACAGCGGGTGTACTGCTATCAGGCGCGACAACTGGACTACCAACTCCAGCGTATGGGAACCCTGACCTTGGCGGTGGGTCAACTGCAACTGACCTCGGAGATCACCTGGGAAACCCTGCATTTGAGCTTTGCGGTGTTGCACCTGGGAAGTTTGGATTTCCACTGCTGCATTCAACCCTTTGGCGGTCGTTTGGAATACCGTCAAAAATCTCAGGCCTTGTTCGAGGCGTTGGAATCGACAAGCGCGGCGCAAACCATCTTGACGATGAACCGCTACTTCGACGGGAAAACCTTCGGTTTGTCCGACCTGTTCGCTGAAGAAGAAGAGCGGATTATCCACCAAATCGAACGGGAAACCCTCAAACGGCTCGATCGACTTTACGCCCAAGTGTATCGGGAAAATTACGGCGTCTTGAAAGCTTTTCAACGCAACGATTTACCCGTCCCGCGAGAATTGCAAGTGGCGGCAGAAATCGCCCTCAGCCAACGCTGTCTCGAAGCCGTGCGCGGGTTAGTGCAGCAGGTGGGGCGTTTGTCCGATCGCCCGTTGAAGAAAGACTACTGGGTGGAATTGGAAGCGATCGCCGCCGAAACCGCCAGTTTGCGCTGTCACCTGAACGTACCGGAGGCAAAACAGTCCCTCGAACAGTTGATTTGGCGGACGTTGTGGCATGTTTTACACGCCGAGGACTTTGTCGGAAGTGTCGATCGCGTATTGCAGATCGGCAAACTGATTCAACTGTCGGCGAAACTGCAATTGGGATTATCGCTCGATCGCGTTCAGGAGTTGTATTACAACTGGCTGCACGGTCACGTCGGCAACTGGTGTCCCATTTTAGGAGTCATCGATACCCGTTCCCCCGTGGTTCCCGATACCCTCACCGCCTTGTTAGAACTCGGGGATTTCCTCGGCGTCGATACCAAAACTTGGCGTCCTTGAAGAGATGATGGGGTGAGGAGATGATGGGGTGAGGAGATGATGGGGTGAGGAGATGATGAGGTCAGGAGAAACGGTCAATTCTCGATTCTCACTGACTTCTCTCCCTGGGAAAGGGGTAACTCCAACGTAAACGTCGCCCCTTTCCCCACCTCGCTCTCGACGGTGAGGGTTCCCCCCATGCGTTCGGCAAAGGTGCCAGCGATCGACAGTCCCAATCCCGTCCCGCCGTGTTGTCGCGTACTGGAACTGTCCGCCTGGGTAAACGGTTGAAAGATACTGTCGTGTTCTTGGGGATCGATGCCGATGCCCGTATCGATGACTTGGAAGCGAACTCGGTCAGTTCTCGTGTCCTCAAGCGTTTCCTCAGTCGTCTTATCGACTTTCAACCAAATCGTACCGTCGTGGGTAAATTTGGCTGCGTTGCTTAACAGATTTAACAAAATTTGTTGGACTCGCATCGCGTCGGCGTACAACTCCCTCACGTCCTCCGCACAGCAGACGTGGAGGACGTTGTTATTGTTCTGTACGAGGGGCATGACCTTCACGACAGTTTCATCGAGGAGGACGGGCAAGTCTAACGGTTCCATCTGTACGTCGGCATTGCCCGATTCGATTTTAGACACATCTAAAATATCGCCGATGAGTGCCAACAGATGGCGTCCGGCGGTGTGGATGCGGCGCACGTCTTCCACGAGTTCCACGTCGCCGAAATCCTCTACTTCTTCTTGAAGGAGTTCGCTGTATCCGATGATGGCGTTGAGGGGGGTTCGTAACTCGTGGCTCATATTGGCGAGAAAGGCGCTTTTAGCGCGGTTGGCGGCTTCAGCGGCTTCCTTAGCTTGTAAGAGTTCTTCCGATCGCTTGAGTTCCGTGACGTCTTGCAGAGTGCCGATGGCGTAGAGTTCTCGGCATTCGGCCTGTTCTCGAACGATGCGTTCTTCTCCGGTTTGGGTGTGAATTTGGTAATCGAGACAGAAGGGCTGACGTTCCGAGAGCATGGCAAGATAGGCAGCATCGACGCGATCGCGATCGTCGGGATGGACGAACTGCATCAGGGCTTCGCGGGAGGGGCGAAAGGAGTTGGGGACGCAACCGAAAATCTGGTAGGTTCGATCGGACCATCGGGTTTGTTGGGTCGATCGATCGAAATCCCAACTGCCTAAGCGAGCGATGCGTTGGGCGTTTTTCAGTCTCGCCTGACTTTGTTTGAGGGAGAGTTCGGCCCGTTGGCGTCCGGCGATTTCCGTGGCCAGCACCAGCGACGTCACGGCGATGGTGGCAACGAACATCTGTAACGACAAAATCGACTGAACGGTATCGACAGTTCGGATTAAAAACGGGCTGCTATTGCGGGCAATTCCCCACACCGCCATCGCTGCGATCGTCAGGTTAATTAAAACCGTTCCCCGTTTCCCAAAGCGCAACGCCGTCCACATGGCAATGGGAAACGGCAAATATTCCAACGGGACTTGGTAAGCCGTTGTGCGCGTGCGGGAACAGAACACCAGCCAACTGACGGCCACTGTCAGCAAAAACACCGCCAGAATTTCCAGTTTGCGCCAGCGTCGTCCCCGTCGCAGTCCCCCCAATCGCACGTCGTAGCGACGATCGACTAAGGCCAGAACAGCAGGCGTTACCGTCGCGATTCCCGTAGCTTTTCCCAGCCACAGCGTCCACCACAATTCCCAAGCCTGAAATCCCTCGCTGTCTCCCCATCCCGCGAGGGCTGTCGCGTCGAGAGTCGTACTGACGAAGGTGGCTACGATTCCCCCGAACACCACCAGTCCTCCTACGTCCCGCAACCGTTCTAGGGTTCTGCGAAACTTCATTCCTGACAGCAACGTCGCCCCCAACCAGGCTTGTAGGGCTTGACTGAGCGACCATTCGAGGGCAACGGCTGGGGGAAATTCTTGAAAGGCAACGCTGGCCAAAGCGCCCAGCAACACCCCTAGCCACAGCGATCGCGATCGCAACAGCAGCGCCGCCAGAGCGATCCCCGGAGGAACCCCCACCAGTGCGGTTTGAACGAGTTCGTTGGGGACAAGCGCGATCGCGGACGTGACGACGGCATACACCACCGCTAACGTCAGAACACGCAATCCAAGTTGCCGTCTCGCTTTCCAAAAACCGGACATACCCTCCCAGGGAAAACACGAGTTGGTCTTCTCTACACTATACGCGCCCGATTTCGCGAATCGCTGAAGCATTAATTCGGCCGCCCGACAACGCCGCACAGGGAGCAGCACTGCCCTTACTGCTCCCTGTTCGCTGTTCGCTATTCGCTGTAAATGGGGGTGGTGGGACTTGAACCCACACGACTGTCACCAGTCAACGGATTTTAAGTCCGTAGCGTCTACCATTCCGCCACACCCCCGAATCCGTTCTTTGGTTTGCGCGTTACGCGCATATCTCTTTAGTGACATCCTCCCGACGCTGACCCTACGGGTACAGCGCGGGCTTCCCAACCTCGCAGTTAGGTATTCCTGCCCCACGCCACTTATCTAGGTCATAGACCCCCGACAGACCGACTTGACAGGCTGTTTCCGTTCCCCAGAGTCCCTGGGCTACATCGCTATAGTTTACCACAAGCCATAGCCAATGCAAATGCTTGTCTCATCCCCATCGAGGGGAATCGACTTCTCAAGGGGAGTCCATGTATCCCGACGCTCACCTTTCAGGTAGAGCGCGGGACTTATAGCTCCGGTGAACCCCTCATTAGTTAAACCAGTTTTGAGCGCGTTTTGGCAACCCCCTCAGCGAAATTTTGGAAAATTTCAAGGAACGGGGAATCGTTTTGATGTGCTATGACAGACGAGCGAGGAGATCGATCCCGACGACGAGGCAACGATGAGTTACCAGAAATTTTGGGTCTAAAGCCTCGCCCTTTCAGGGCGACTCTGCTATAATGGAGAAACTGGAGCGGTATTCAACCAGTTTGAAAACCGAGCCTCTAATCGAGGCAACTGAACCTTGAAAACTAGAGTTAGTGGGTTCTGTTCGGGAAGGCTCGGGCAGGTAAAAGCTCTAAGCAACAAGTACAGAGAACCAATTTTTTCGCGGATTCTCAGGTACGGTAGGGCATACCGAAACCTCCTCTGCAATGGGGAAAACGCCTAGGGAGATAAACCCCTCTGGTATTCATTGGCAACGATGGATAGTAAGGGTTGTCAACGAACTAGGAATCCCAAACCGTGAGGTCTGGAGAATCGCCGCTCTTTTAAGGCGGCGAGTATGTC
Source organism: Baaleninema sp. (assembly GCF_049974805.1). Classification (NCBI taxonomy): domain Bacteria; kingdom Bacillati; phylum Cyanobacteriota; class Cyanophyceae; order Oscillatoriales; family Oscillatoriaceae; genus Baaleninema; species Baaleninema sp. The sequence continues at coordinate 1,583 of NZ_JBNGCO010000080.1, read as the reverse complement.
AATGTCTCAATCCCCACTGTTCTCAACCCCGCAACCCAGATGAAGGAGAATTTTGCATCAGTTGTGGGGGAAAATTGCTTTTGCACGATCGATACCGCGTTCTCAAACCCATCGGAGAGGGGGGATTTGGAAAAACTTACCTCGCCATCGACGAAGATCTTCCCTCCAAACCCCGTTGCGTCGTCAAACAACTGCATCCGTTCGATCGCAACTCCCCGATTGGTAAAAAGCTGCTCGAACTGTTCGATCGCGAAGCCCTCACCCTGGACAACCTGGGTCAACATCCCCAGATTCCCACACTTCTGGCGCATTTCGACCAGGACAACCAACTCTATCTCGTTCAAGAGTGGATTGACGGAGAAACCCTCGCCGACGAACTCAAAGAAAAAGGAACCTTTAACGAAGTCCAAATTCGCCAACTTCTCGAAAGTTTGCTTCCCGTATTGCAATACGTCCACGAAAGACAGGCGATTCACCGAGACATCAAACCCCAAAACATCATGCGGCGGGCCGATAGCAACGAATTCGTCCTCATCGACTTCGGTGTGGCGAAAATCATCACCGAAACGGCGTTGTTGCGAACCGGAACGGCGATTGGAAGTCCCGAATATATGGCTCCCGAACAAATGCGGGGTCAGGCGTTTCCCGCCACGGACATTTACGGTCTCGGCGTGACTTGTCTGCGGTTGCTGACGGGTATGCTTCCCATGGAACTGTACGACATCGTGCGCGGGGGGTGGCGTTGGCGTCAGTTTCTTCCGAATGGCGTGCGCGTTTCGCCGCAACTGGGGTTGGTGTTGGATAAAGCGATCGAAACGCCGTTAGACCGACGCTATCGATCGGCGAAAGCCATGTTACAAGACTTGCAACCGCCAAAACCGAAATCGAAACCCGTTAAATCCCGTCCGCAGGGAAAACTCGCACCTCCTCCCCAGCCATCGCTCTTCGAGACGCTGTTTCGTCCGGTTCCCAAAACCCCCGATCGCTTAATTTCTGAAGTCGGGGTCAATTATACGGAACTGCGAGATTTGTTGGTGAGACGGAAGTGGAAAGAGGCCGATCGATTGACTCATCAATTGTTGTGTTTTCTGGTGCGTCGTTCCACAGCGGGATATCTCGCCTATCGAGAAATCGATAAACTTCCTTGTGAGGATTTGCGGACGATCGATCGGCTGTGGGTGAAGTACTCAAACCGCAAGTTTGGGTTTAGCGTTCAACGACAGATTTACCAAGGGGTCGATCGAGATTATCCGGCGTTTTGCGATCGCGTGGGGTGGCCGGTGGCGAAGTCGCGATCGCCCTCTCAAACCTTCAAATTCAACCTGAGAGCGTCTTTCGGCCATCTCCCCTCGCGAACCTGGGCGGGGGGATTAGAATTATGGCGACATATAGCGGCCTTGTGCGATAAATTCTCCGAATGCGAGGAAAATTTATAGCTAAATTTATAGCTGAGTCGAACCTTGAGTCTGGATTCCAATTGAATCCAAATGGCTGACCAGATTTTTTATCTGATATCGCAGTCATTTAGATAGGGTTTGCTGAAAAAGTTATCAAAAGCCGGGGGGTGGAAAACGAACAAGAAG
>NZ_JBNGCO010000079.1:0-24348 GCF_049974805.1 Baaleninema sp. | reverse complement strand
CATCCCATCATCTCCTCATCCCATCATCTCCTCATCCCATCATCTCCTCATCCCATCATCTCCTCATCCCAAGCATCTCCCCCTCCAGAGAGGCGAAGGAATTCTCAAGGGTAGATTAAACTGTGAAAAACTGTGACAAAGCTTACAGACAATTCGTGCAATTTGGAGAGTGCAATTTAGCGGCGGCTGTCGCGCCTTTCAATTCTGTCCTTATCGAATAACGGTGAAACGATGACTTCTCTTTCCGTAGCTTCTCCGGCTTTGTGGCTCGATCGCGTGCGACCGGATATCCGTAGCTTACAACCGCAATTGGTTCAATGGCGGCGACATTTACATCAATACCCGGAATTGGGCTTTCAAGAACATCTGACGTCGGAGTTCGTAGCCCAAAAACTCCAAAGTTGGGGGATCGATTATCAAACGGGAATCGCTCAAACGGGAATCGTCGCGGTGATTGAAGGCATTCAGCCCGGGCCGGTGTTGGCGATTCGCGCCGATATGGACGCTCTACCGATTCGCGAGGAAAACGACGTTCCTTATAAATCCCGCCACGAGGGGAAAATGCACGCCTGCGGCCACGACGGCCATACGGCGATCGCTCTGGCGACGGCGTACCACCTCTCTCGCCATCGGGCGTTTCGCGGGACGGTGAAGTTGATTTTCCAACCGGCCGAGGAAGGCCCCGGCGGCGCCAAACCGATGATACAAGCGGGGGCGTTGAAAAATCCCGATGTAGACGCCATTATCGGCTTGCATTTGTGGAACAATCTCCCATGGGGAACGGTGGGGGTGCGTAGCGGGCCGTTGATGGCGGCGGTGGAACTGTTCGATTTGACGGTGTTGGGAAAAGGCGGTCACGGGGCGATGCCTCATCAGACGGTGGATGCGATCGTGGTGGCTTCGCAAATCGTCAACGCCCTACAGTCGATCGTTGCCCGTAACGTCGATCCTATCGATTCGGCGGTGGTGACGGTGGGGGCTTTCGAGGCGGGTTCGACGCACAACGTCATCGCCAATACTGCCAAACTCAAGGGAACGGTTCGCTATTTCAAACGTCAGTACGAGGGCTTTTTCGGACGCCGCATCGAGGATGTCATTGCGGGGATTTGTCGCGGTTACGGCGCCAGTTACGAGTTGGACTATTGGCAACTGTACCCGGCGACGGTGAACGACCCGCGTATGGCGGCGTTCGTGAAATCGATCGCGGAACAGGTGGTGGAAACTCCGGCCGGGTTAGTACCGGACTGTCAGACGATGGGAGGAGAAGATATGTCGTTTTTCCTTCAGGAAGTTCCGGGCTGTTATTTCTTCCTAGGATCGGCGAATTCTCAGAAAAAGCTCGATTATCCCCACCACCATCCCCGCTTCGATTTCGACGAAACGGTATTAGCGATGGGTGTCGAACTCTTCGTCCGCTGTGTGGAAAACTTCGGAAGACTTGAGAATTGATGACTTGCTGAGAATCCCGGTATTTTAAAAAATACTGGGATTTTGTTCGCCATTTCTCATCATCCCATCACCCCATCACCCCATCATCCCATCACGCCGTCTGAACCTGCGGGGATTTGGAAGAGGTGACGCTTTGATAGATGGGGATACGGATGAGGAATTCGGTGCCTTGGCCGGGGTTCGATCGACATTCGAGGGAGCCGTTGTGTTTTTCGGTGACGATGGAATAGCCAATCGCCAGCCCCATTCCGGTACCTTTTCCGATGGGTTTGGTAGTGAAGAAGGGGTTGAAAATTTGAGATCGCACGCTTTCTTCCATCCCCATTCCCGTATCGGCGATGGCAATTTCTATCTCGTTGTCTTCGACGCGGTTCGTCCGAATCGTGATGCGTCCCGGTTTTCCGGAGTTGCGATCGTCTTCTAAGGCGTCGATGGCGTTGGAAAGCAGGTTCATGAACACTTGGTTCAACTGACCCGAAAAACATTCGACTTCGGGTAAATCGCCGTAATTTTTCACGATTTCGATTTCGGGACGGGTCGATCGCGCTTTGATGCGGTTGTGTAAAATCATCAAGGTGGTATCGATACCGTCGTGAACGTCCACGGGTTTGAGTTCCGCTTCGTCGATGCGGGAGAACTTCCGCAAACTCAAGACGATTTCGCGAATGCGTTCGGCGCCCACTTGCATGGAGTTCAATAGTTTGGGTAAGTCTTCGATGAGAAAATCCAGTTCTAAGTCTTCGATTGTCTCCTGAATGTCATTGTCGGGATCGGGATATTTGGTCTGATAAAGCTGAAGGATTTCCAGAATGTTTTGGGTGTACTCGTTGGCGTGAACCAGGTTCCCGAAAATGAAGTTGACCGGGTTGTTAATTTCGTGGGCGACTCCAGCGACTAACTGCCCCAAACTCGACATTTTCTCGCTTTGTACGAGTTGAACTTGCGCTTTTTGCAAGTCTTCTAAGGCTTGGTTGAGTTCTGCGGTGCGCTCCCGCACTCGTTCTTCGAGTAAAACGTTTTGTTGCGCCAGTTGTTGGGTTAAAAAGTGCAGTTTTAAATGCAAGCGAACCCGCGCTAAAACTTCTTCCTGTTGGAACGGTTTTGTGATATAATCAACCGCGCCGATCGACAAACCTTTGACTTTATCGACGGTATCGGCGAGGGCGCTGGTAAAAATCACCGGAATGTCGTTGGTTTGGGGATTGCTTTTCAAGCGTTGGCAGGTTTCAAAGCCGTCAATCCCCGGCATCATAATATCGAGTAAAATCAAATCTGGCGGGGCGTACTCCACTTTGTCGAGGGCGCTTTCTCCATCTTGCGCCACTAAAACTTCAAATCCCGCACTATCGAGAAAATCAGAGATAACGTCTAAATTTGCTGGATTGTCGTCAACAATTAAAACGACACTGGAATCAACGGCTGATAGATTCATAACCCACCTCTAAAACTTGTCAAGATATTTCGGCATTGGATATCAAGTGTTTTTTATCCTAGATCGACAGTAATTTTAGGATAAAACAAATCGGGTTTTAAGAGAAAGTTAACAGCATCGTCGGCTGGTAACGGCCGCGAAAATAAATACCCTTGGGCGAACTCACAGCCCATTTCGCGCACGGTTTCGAGTTGAAGGGAAGTTTCAATGCCTTCGGCAACGGTATCCATGTTCAAGCTGTGGGCGAGAGTTACGATGGTTTTAACGATTTCGTTCCCATTATCTCTTCCATGCAGTCGTCGCACAAAGGATTTATCGATTTTTAAAGTTTTCACGGGAAATTCATGTAGGCGACTCAGGGAAGAATATCCGGTCCCGAAATCGTCAATACAGAGCAACATTCCTAAATCTTCGAGTTGTCGGAGAATATCGAAAACATTTTTATTACTTTCTAACAAACAGGTTTCAGTAATTTCCAGTTTGATACAGCCCTGGGGTAAGTTGGCCTGGTAAAGTGTCTCTTGAATTAAATCGATCAGTTGGGGCTGCATCAGTTGAATGGTGGAAAGGTTGACGTTCATCGTCAAATCCTGCTGGTGGGGAAACTGCGATCGCCATTCGGACAGTTGGCGACAGGCTTCTCGAAACACCCACCCCCCCAAGGCGTGAATCAAGCCGATTTCTTCGCTGATGGGGACGAACTGAATCGGGGAAATCAAACCCCGCTGGGGATGATGCCAGCGTAGCAAAGCTTCAAATCCGGCCACTTTCCCGGTTTTCAAGCAAATCAGGGGTTGATAGTACAGGTGAAATTCCTGGGAGGCGATCTCGTCACAACAGGATTCGCTCCCGACGGCGCGGCGCAGTTCGTTTTCTAAGTCCAAACGGGCTTTGGCCCGGGCTTGCATTTGCGGGTTAAAAATGGCGTAGCGCCCCCGTCCGGCTTGTTTGGCTTGATACATGGCCACGTCGGCGTCTCGCAGTACGTCTTCGCAGGTGCGATACTCGGATGTCCCCAAGACGATGCCGATACTGGCGTTGGTAAAGACTTCGTAGTTGTTGGCGATGTGAAAGGGTTGGGCAAACTGCGCCTGAACGTTGCGCACGACGGGTAACACGCACTCGATCCCCACGTCCGGTTCGAGGAGAATCACGAATTCGTCGCCCCCCAAGCGGGCGATACAGGCTTGGGGCGGATCGCGATCGATCTTGCCTTCGGCGGGGGTGCTGTTTTCGAGAACGCTGATGAGGCGACGGGCGACGTCTTCGAGGAGGGCGTCTCCGGCCAGGTGTCCCAGGCTGTCGTTGATGACTTTGAATCGATCGAGATCCAAAAACAACAGGGCAAAGCGATAGTGGTTCTCGTCGCTACGGTTCGGGGAGTGGGGTTGGCTGACGATGCTTTCGAGTCGATCGAGCAACCCGGTGCGGTTGGGTAGCCCCGTCAGGGCGTCGTGCAAGGCTTCGTAACGAAGCTGGCGCTCTCGCATCAGCAGTTGGGTTTTCGTTTCTTGCAATCGGGTGATGGTGTCGTGGAGTTCGGCGGTACGGGAGGCTACCAGTTTTTCGAGATATTCGTTTTGATCCGTCAACGCCAAAGCCAGCGATCGCAGCTTCAAATGTAGCTGAATGCGCGAGAGAACCACTTCTTCGTAAAAGGGCTTGGGAACGTAATCCACCGCCCCGAGACTCAAGCCTTTCACCTGATCGGCGGTTTCCGATAGAGCTGTCATAAACACCACGGGAATCTCGGCCGTATCGGGATTGGCTTTCAACCGCCGACAGGTTTCAAAACCGTCGATTCCCGGCATCATCACGTCGAGACAAATTAAATCTGGGGGATCGTAAGCGGCTCGATCGATGGCACTTTGACCGTCCCGCGCGATCAGCACTTCGTACCCTGCCGCTTCTAAGAAGTTCGACAGCACTTCCAAGTTGGCGGGGTCGTCGTCAACGATCAAAATAGAGTGAAACGTAGCGGGATTCGGGTTCATGGTCGGCTAGGAATAATAGCGATCGAGAAACTCGAGCAGGGCTTTATCTTGATAGGTTCGAGCGAGGGTTTCGAGCTTGTCGGCAAACGGACGCAATTGAGAATCGCGTTCGGCCAACTGACGGGCTTGTTCGATCGAGCGTTTGAGGCTTCCCCGTCGGGCTAGGTGATAGAGTCGGTCTAAAACCTCCGAGGGCGGCGGAACGATGGTCTCGATATCCTCCATCTCCGCCTTGTCAGTCCCCCCCTTATCGGTCTCGCCCTTGTCGACGGCCATAGCCTCAGAACCCTCAGAACCCGAGGCGCTCGAGTTGGATTCGCGGTCGCTCTCGTGGTAAATCCACTTCAGGTTCAGGTGTTGTTGGAAAATCGCCAACAGTTCGTTAGCTTGCAAGGGTTTGGACAACACCCCGTTACAATCGACGCTGGTGCCGAGGTCGCCTCCGGGGGTCAGGGGACTGGCGGAGGCGGCAAACACGGGGACTGTTTGCAACAGGGGTTGTTGACGAATTTGCCGGATTAATTCAAATCCGTCCATGACGGGCATCACTAAGTCTGTTAAAATTCCGTCGGGAACTCGGGCGAGTGCCAACTCTAGGGCTTCGCGACCTTGACAGGCTTCGAGGATCTCGAAGCCGACCGATTTCAATAGCTCCACGGCAGCGGTGCGACTTTCCCAATTGTCATCTACCACGAGAATGGTTCGTTTGGGGCCTTCGTAGCCTAATACCCGCTGCGGCGGCGGTCGATCGATCGGCCTCGACTGTCCGTCTCCCCCTTCAGGCAACAACACCACGAACTCAAACTGACTGCCCCTTCCCGCTTGGCTCCTCACTTCGAGGCTTCCCCCCATCATCTGTACGATTTTTTGGGCGATCGTCAGTCCCAACCCGGTGCCTTCAGAGGGCTGGCTACCGTCCCGCACTTGCTCGAAGGGTAAAAACACCCGTTCGAGTTGCTTGGGACTCATGCCTTTTCCAGTATCTTCAATTTCAAAACGCACCTGCGACACCGTACCGGTTTCGGAGGCGTCTTCGAGACGGTTCAGCAGACTCACCCGCAGGGTCACGCCACCGCTGGCGGTGAATTTAACGGCGTTGCCCAGCAGTTCCATGAGAACTTGCCGCAGGCGTTTTTTGTCCGCGAAGACCATGGCCGGGAGGCGGGGGTCGATATCTTTTTGAAAAGTCAACTGTTTCTGACTGGCTTTGAACTCGAACAGGTCGCCGATTCGATCGAGAAAGGTTTCCAAACGGAACAGACTCGGCGAGAGGGTCATGCGGTTAGCTTCGAGTTTGGCAAAATCGAGAATGTCTTCGATGAGCGCCAGCAGGTGCGTGCCGCACTGGTGGATGACGCGGATGCCGTTTTCTAAATTCGAGGGTAAGTCCTGCTGTCGTTGGAAAATTTGCGTATAGCCGAGAATGCCGTTGAGGGGGGTTCGCAGTTCGTGGCTCATGTTGGCGATGAACTGGCTTTTGGCTTGGTTGGCGGCGTCGGCCAGTTCTTTGGCCTGTCGCAGTTCTTCTTCAGCCCGTTTGCGTTCGGTGATATCGGTGTGAGACCCCACCATTCGCACGGGATTGCCGTTCTCGTCCCACAGGGCTTTGCCGTGATCGAGTATCCATTTGTAGCGGCCGTCTTTACAGAGTCGGCGATATTCGATGCTGTAACAGTCGTTTTTTCGCTGAAGATGGTCGTGAAAGGCGGCTAATACGGTATCGCGATCGTCCGGGTGAATTAAATCCGTCCATGCCTCGAGGCGGTTGGGCAGTTCTTCTTCGTTGTAACCGACGATTTCTCGACAGCGTTCGGACACGAAGATGGTGCTGCGTTGAAAGTCGATATCCCAGATGCCGTCGTTGTTGCCTTGCAGAGCCAGTTGCCAGCGTTCCTCGCTTTTTCGCAGTTCTTCTTCGGCCTGTTTGCGGGCGGTGGCGTCGGTTCCGATCGATAGAACTTCACTGAAGTTCCCCCCTTCTTCAAAAATCGGTTGGTTCGCCCACACCACCCAGACGATCTCGCCGTTTTTTCGCAGGTTGGCGTCTTCGCGGATTTTGCTCTCTTCGGGACAGTTGGTCAGATGCTCGATAAAACTGTCCCAGTGGAAATCGGAACGGTTGTCTTCAGGAATTAAGGTCGTGACGTGCGCTCCCACGAGGCTAGTATCGTCGTAGCCGAAAAATTTCTGACCGTAGTCGTTGATGAAGCAAATGGTACCGTCCCGCGTCCAGCGCAGGATAATGCAGTTGGCTGCTTCGACTAGGGTTCGATATTCCGCTTCGCTGGCTTGTAAGGCCAGTTGGGCTTGCTTGCGAGTGGTAATGTCTCGCAGGGTGGTCAAGATGTAGGGCGTTCCCTCCATGTCCACGACAGTCAGCCAAATTTCGGCGTAGAAGAGTTGGCCGCTGTCTGCCCGACAGTGTAACCACTCGAAAGTATAAGCCCCCCGGGCCAGGACTTCTTCGAGACAGTGACGAACGCCGATCTCGCTGGGGGTTCCGTCTGGTTGCAAGGGGGGAGAGAGGGCGATGGGGTTGGCTCGAGAGAGGTCGGCTTTACTGGAGAGGCCGAACAGTTTGAGGGCGGCGGCGTTGCACTCGATAAACGGAAACGGGGGTTCGGCGGGACTGAGTAGGACGGCGTCTTGGGTGCCTTCGTATAGGATGCGATAGCGTTGTTCGGACGCCCGCAGTTTGGCTTCGAGTCGCTTTCGCGCTTGGATTTCGCGCTCGAGAGCTTCGGTTCGTTCGGCGAGTTGTTGTTGGAGCGATCGCGGGTTGTTTTCGAGGGGGTCGGGGAAACGGTCTAGGTCTTCACTCATGGTATGGCAAGCATCGGCGAGGTAGAGAAGGACAACGGCACGAGTCATCGCCCAATATCGATCGCGCGGTGGGTCGCTGGGAATTGAGGTCAATCGAACCGTGCTAGGGGACTGGCCGGGCGTTCGCGAGCGATGGCCGTTGGGGGGTGAAGGCGATCGAACCGACCTCTTAGGGGTCTCGCTGGGCGTTCGGTTCGTCTGCCCTCTCTGGAAGGGGTCGGGGGAGACGAACTCGCCCCTTCGGACGGCGATCGCAGGGGGGTCGCGGAAACGACGACTCGGACGATCTCGCCATCGCTCCCGCGAGGGGATGGTGGAGATGCCGCTCTCAACTCTTTCTGTCGCGATCTGGGCAACCGCTCCAACCGCGATCCGATCTTCTGTCATCGAAATGTTATCGGGCTGCTCGTTTCGGCAATCGGTTTTCGATCGCTTGGGTCTGAGATTCCATGTTGACTCCAGTTTGATGTTCCCACAGCTTGGGTGGGGGTTTACTGGAGTTAAACAGGGTTTAACGTTCAGTTAACTGAATGCCCCTGCCATCTTAAAATCAATTATAAATTTATTTATTCTTGACTCTAGCCAAACTGTAGCACAGGCTTCTGATTCTCGTAAATTTAAGAGAAAGCGGCTAATTTATCGAATTGCTTTCCAGTTTCAATTGGATCTCGTTTTTATGGATTCAACCTCGCAGAAACTACGGATCGATTGTCAGTATATTCACTTGCTAGGTTGTACTGTACCCGTTTTCTCATCGAATCCTCGATGGTATTGTGCTTGAAAATCTCCTTGGATCTCTTGGGCGGCGGCGGTTTGGAATTTTGCATCTCTCAGGTTGCCAGGGGGGGGGATATCAATTCTGTACCTTGTTATGGGTTCGGATGTCTTCCAGAAATTGGACGCTCCAAACTGGGGATTTGTCCGATACTCACTTTCTTGTTGGAGTCTGTTTTTACGAGTTGGAGACACACCCGGTGGCAAGGGCGATCGATCTCCCGTTGCGATGCGATCGTATCTCCATGTCAGAAAACTCTAACATTTCGGAGCGAGAGTCTGGTAATTCAGTATTTTAAACTCCGCTTTCTGGTTGTTTGACCTGTTAGTTTTCGGTTAGACTGTCGCGACTATCTTTATATTTTTTTATTTTTATTTGTGAATTTTTTCTCATTTTTATTCTCGTTTTTTGCCCCCTCAAACTACAGGGCAATCGCCCATCTCTTTTTTATCCGTCGTGCAAGATAAATCAGAGGTAAATTAATTCGAGCTTTCCCGGAAGTCCGGACTATCAAACCTACTGAAAATTAGACCCTGTCGTGCCAGAAAGCGCAATTAAATTAAAAAAAATTTTCGGAAAATTCCTTTTCGGTAAAAGGAGAGCAAAACTGACGGTCGGCGATAGCACTAGAGGAGGGGCGATCGTAAGAAACGCTCAACACTCCCTGCGGCCTCTTTTGGGATTTTAACCATGACTTAAATTCTCAAATATTAAAAGATGAATTTTATAGTTTATAGGCATGCTGCGCTCTTCAAAAATTCGGGCAGTTAACCCAAGAGCGATAGGATTAAACCTGTCGTTTTAACCTGTCGTTTTAACCTTTTGTTTAAAGCTTTTGGCTGGCGGTGTCGTTAGAATCGGTGATTTTGAGGTGTTTTTTACAATTTGATCGCTCGACGCTATCGCTGATTCGAGGGAGGTGTTTTCGTCAATCAATCTTTTGGGTTCCTCCCTAGCCCTAGAAGCTACGCGCGATCGCAATCTCCCGCAAACTTAAGGGAGTTTGACTTCCTTACCTCAAAGATAGTGGGTCTAATTCGTTTTTTAGGGTTCGTTCGATGGTAGGTTTGTTTTGTTTTTTGCACGACAGACTCAACCCTAATCAAAAATAAATTACACTTAGAGCTTACTTCTAATACAAAAAACAAAAAAACAAGCTAAATTATTACACCAAGATGATTCAAAATCCCCCCAAAAAACCTACAAATAAAACCTAACAGATCGAATCAAGATTTTATCTCAAAACAGTCCGGTCGTCGGGGCTTGCATCTGTTGTAAGAGAGGCTTGCGGCTGGTATAATGCCAAGAATTGACAAATACAAGTAAAATCGATATATAAATTGATTGTAATTGCAGAATTTCAAGATTTCGGACTACAGATTGCAGGACGAGGCTCTAAAACTCCATCGAACCCAGTTGTCAATGTCAAACCCAGAGTTAAAAAAACGATTTTCTCGAGTCAAATCGACCGCCAAGCCTCGAGCCTTCCCGTCTATCGACACTTCTGAGATCGAACGGAACGGTCAATCCCAAGCCCATGCCGATCTCTACTGCGACATGGCTTAACAAAACATGACAAAAAAACCGATCGCGTTCTCAAGTTTCATAACGTATCCTAAACAATGTTAAAAACAGAAAAGCTCTTTCTTGCGTGCAAAAACTTCCCGGACAGCATTTGCCAAGACAGTTTTTTTTCTCCCAGAGGCTCGAAGCGATCGGCGATCGAGTTCTTGAGGACATCTCCCGTCGAGTCAACTGTTCCATCGAGGCGTTTTTTATTAAAATAAAAGGTCTCTCCTCTGTCACTTCGTAGAGATACGGAGTATCATTGATAGTAGGTAAGAAAGACCAACGACGCCTACGTATAATTGTGTCTATTTTAGTAGTGAATGAATCTCAATCCTCTCCTTGACGCCATCGAACACCAAGTCTTATCTCGGTCGCTGACTCCGATCGAACGGTTCGTCTTTACACAATCTTGGGACGGACGCACTTACAACGACATCGCTCGCGTGTCGGGATATGACAGCGTGTACGTCAAACAAATCGGTTCCCAGTTGTGGCAAGATCTCTCGGATGGAGTCGGTACGAAAGTCACGAAAAAAAATCTGCATATTGTTTTCGGCTCCCTTGACTCGGATTCGCCTCCCTCCTTCAGCACGGTCACGACTTCTCTCAACCTGGATCGCTCCATCGTTCCCGTAGAGATGCCGAGCGGTCCGCTCCCGGCGGATTCGCCGTTGTACGTCGAACGTCCGCCCATAGAAACCCTCGTTTACGAAGAAATCGAAAAACCGGGGTGTGCGATTTGTATCCAAGCCCCCCAAAAAACTGGCAAAAACTCTTTACTCAACCAATTGTTCGCTCGAGTCGAACCCCTCGACTATCACACCGTTTCCATCGACTTCCAAGAAGCAGACGCCTCGGTACTGGCCTCCCTCGATCGCCTGTTGCGATGGTTTTGCGCCAACGTCAGCCACCAGTTATCGTTCCCGAACCGTCTAAAAGATTACTGGGACGAAGACATGGGCAGCAAAGTCAGTTGCAAGCTCTACTTTGAAGGCTATCTTCTCTCTCAACTCGACAAACCTGTGGTTCTGGCTTTCAACGAAGTACATCGCCTGTTTGGAAATCTGGAAATCGCGAGCGATTTTCTGTTGATGTTGCGGGTGTGGCACGAACAAGCTCGCTTCGCCCCCCTCTGGCAAAACCTGCGCTTGGTTCTCCTCTACAGGACGGAAAGTTACGTTCGACTGCGGTTCGATCGATCGCCCCTTCCCATCGGACTGTCGGTGCAACTCCCCCCGTTCGATCGCGAACAAGTGCGAGAGTTAGCTCGTCGTTACGGTCTCCTCGGAGAAGACCCCGACGCCGGAACCCCCGAGATCGATCGCATTATGTTGATCGTCGGCGGTCATCCCTATCTGGTCAACTTGACCCTGTACCATCTTTCCCAAGGCAACATCTCCTTCGAGAGCCTCGTTCGAACTGCCCCCACGCAAACGGGCATTTTCCGCAACTACTTGCGAGACCGCCTAGCCACGTTACACAACGACCCCATTCTCCTGGCCGCCTTGCAACAAGTCGTCTCCACTGACGACGGCGTGGAACTCGAAGCCATTACCGCCTACAAACTGGAAAGTTTGGGGGTGATTTGCCTCGACGGCAACCGAGCTTATCCCAGTTGTCAGCTCGATCGACTCTACTTTCGCGAACAACTGGCCAATTTCAACACTGACGGTTCCACGGGGTCTCGGTCTTGACATACCCGATGAGATAGACCCAGACCCCTTAAGGGACGATGAGATGAGGGCGATCGAGTCGTCGATTCCCCCCGGACGCCACCGATTCTCAGACTCTCGATCGATCTCTTTCTCGTCCCTTAGTTTTCCTCTATAGTTATCTAGTCTGGCAATTCATAGAAGTGAAACTCAAGATCGAACGAAGATCGGATTGTCTCTAGATCTGTCTCTAGATCCCCGGCATCTTGGAGATGCCGGGGATCTCGCACAGCCCTGGATCGATCGGGGATTTGGCCACGAATCATTTCCTATGGCTATAGTCGATCGATCGAGCCGAGACTGACCGATTCCAGACCGGACGATGGGGGGCGATTGCAGCTCATATCAAAAATATTTGATGTATCAAAAAAAATTGATATAATTGGATCGATCGTGCGAACCTCACCTCAAAATTTCGTTTCGCACCCTCGAACCACCGGAGCCTACCCCATGCCAACCGACACCACACCGCCCCAAGTGGGCGGACAACTGAACCTGTTTGAAAAATACCTGACCCTGTGGGTATTACTCTGCATCGCAGCGGGAATCCTCCTCGGGCGTAGCTTTCCCAGCATCGCCGAAACCCTCGACGCCGCCAGTATCTACAACGTCTCAATTCCCATCGCCGTCTGTCTCTTCTTCATGATGTATCCCATCATGGTGAAGATCGACTTTTCCCAAGCCGCCAAAGCCGCCCGCACCCCCAAACCCGTCTTACTCACCCTCGTCGTCAACTGGCTAGTCAAACCCTTTACGATGGTGGCGTTCGCCCAATTCTTCCTCGGTTGGCTGTTTCGCCCCCTCCTCGAGGGAACCGAAATCATTCGCGGTGTCGAAATCTCCTTAAGCAACTCCTACATTGCCGGAGCCATTTTACTGGGGATCGCCCCCTGTACGGCGATGGTATTGATGTGGGGCTATTTATCCTACAGCAACCAGGGTCATACCTTAGTCATGGTTGCCGTCAACTCCCTCACCATGCTGCTGCTATACGCCCCCCTGGGTAAATGGCTCCTGGCGGCGAACGAGTTAACCGTTCCCTGGGAAACCATTCTGTTTTCCGTCTTAATTTACGTAGGATTGCCCTTAGCGGCGGGATTTTTCAGCCGCACCTGGATTTTGCGACAGTTAGGCAGACCGTGGTTTGAAGAGAAGTTTTTAACCGCCATCAGCCCCGTTGCGGTGATTGCGTTACTGGTGACGTTGGTGTTGCTGTTTGCGTTTAAAGGGGAACTCATCGTCAACCATCCGTTGCATATTCTGTTGATTGCCGTTCCCCTGTTCGTGCAAACCAACTTTATCTTTGCCATCGCTTACGTGGCGGCGTTGAAACTGAACCTGTCTTACGAAGACGCGGCGCCTGCGGCGTTAATCGGTGCCAGCAATCATTTCGAGGTGGCGATCGCGACGGCGGTGATGCTGTTCGGATTGAATTCCGGGGCAGCGTTAGCCACAGTGGTGGGCGTTCTCATCGAAGTTCCCGTGATGTTAATGCTCGTCGAAATTTGCAAGCGCACGGCGTTTTGGTTTCCTCGGGAACCGCGAAAAGCGACGTTATGCGATCCTCGATGTTTGGAAGCTCTCGCGGAAGTTTCAGGGAAACAGACTTAATCAGAGTTTTTGAGGGTTTCCCCCATTAGATTCGATATTGCATCTGTTTCGACAAAGGGCTATAAAGCACCATGAAAAAAGTGATGTTTGTTTGCAAGCGCAACTCTTGCCGTTCCCAAATGGCGGAAGGATTCGCCCGTCAATTGGGGGCAGGAAAAATCGAGGTGAGCAGTTCGGGATTGGAGGCGTCTCGGGTGCATCCGACGGCAATTGAAGTGATGTCGGAAATCGGCATTGATATTACCCGTCAAACCTCGGATTCTCTGAGGGATTTCGATGCCGAAAAGTACGATGTCGTCGTGTCGCTGTGTGGCTGCGGCGTCGATTTGCCGCCGCAGTGGGTGACGCGAGAGGTGTTTGAAGATTGGCAACTCGACGATCCCGACGGACAGGCGATCGCCGTGTTTCAGCGGGTTCGCGACGAGATTGGCGATCGAGTCCGACGGCTGATTTCGCAGTTGAGTTAACCGATCTAGGGCTGAAAAGTGCGTAACTCCTGCGATATTGCCCTGTCTTTGGCTGAAGAAAATCCCGATCTCACCGTATGGGGGATCGGGATGTTTAACTAGAGGGGTGGAAATTCATTGCCTACGCTTGAACGCTTAAGCGGTTCGGCTTCGGATTTAGCTAAGTCAGTATGGGGCAGGGTTTTGAGAACTTCGCCGTATTTAAACGCTAAGGTTCCAAAATCATAAGAAAGTTGTTCGAGCGTTAAGTTGCCCCCTTGGCGCTCGCTTTCTACGGCAAGGGCTTCCGAGACGAGCAGGGCTAATTCTTGTAAGTTAAACTGCTCTACAACTTTCGTTTTTGGCTCGCTAAGTCTAAGCATATTCAAACCTCTCAAGCTATTTTTAGTATAACCAATACCCTGGAACTTCCTCAAAATTAAAATAAAATTTAACAAACTTTATAGATTTTAAACATACAACAGACTTCCCGGGTTATGGCTACTTAATTTTACGGTATTGCGACAGACATCAAGTGCGTATTAACACTGAATAAGGCGATCTCCCTTGGCAATTATAGCGGTTACAAAGCCATCTTTTCTTGAATTCCTATTGAAAAAAAAGAAAAAAAGAGAGGGATTTCAGGAGCCTCCCGAAGCGCGAGTTAGCGGTCAACTCTGCTGAGAGTTGACTGTTGGCTGTTCACGGTTCCCAGTAAAAGCGATATACTGCCAGACGGAGATGCATCATCACCTGGCTAAAATCAGAATTATGGTAGCGGTAGCAATTCTCGCGGCAGGACGGGGAACCCGGATGAAATCGTCCCTGCCTAAAGTGTTACATCCTCTAGGCGGTCGATCGCTCGTCGAACGGGTTCTCGAGAGTCTGTCGTCGATCGCACCCAAGCGAATTTTCGTCATCGTCGGCTATCAAGGCGAGCAAGTCCAACAATCCCTCGATCGCTACCCCAACGTCGAATTCATCGAACAAACCGAACAACTCGGTACCGGACACGCCGTTCAACAACTGCTTCCCCATCTCGAAGGGTTTAGCGGCGATCTTTTAGTTCTCAACGGCGACGTTCCCTTGATGCGTCCGCAAACTCTCGAGTCCTTACTCAAAACCCACCGCGATCGTCAAAACGCCGCGACGATTCTCACCGCACAACATCCCAATCCTCAAGGATACGGCCGGGTGTTTTGTCAAGGAAACAACGTTTTCCAACAAATCGTCGAAGATCGCGACTGTACCGACGCCCAGAAACAAAATCCCCGAATCAACGCCGGAATTTACTGTTTCCACTGGCCGAAACTGTCGAAAATTCTCCCCAAACTCGAAACCAACAACGACCAGGGAGAATACTACATTACCGACGCGGTAAACTATCTCAATCCCGTGACGGTCGTAGATGTAGAAGACTATCAAGAAATTCTCGGAATTAACGATCGAAAACAACTGGCCGCCGCCTACGACATCTTACAAACCCGTTTGAAAGACGCGGCCATGGCCTCCGGCGTTACCCTGGTTGACCCCCACAGCGTCACCCTCGACGATACCATCGTCCTCGAACCCGATACCATTATCGAACCCCACACCCACATTCGAGGTACCAGCGTCATCAGAAGCGGAAGCCGCATCGGACCGGGAAGCCTCATCGAAAACAGTAAAATCGGTCAAAACGTCACAGTTCTCTATTCGGTGATTTCCGATAGCGTCGTGGCTGACGGAAGCCGCGTCGGACCTTACGCGCACTTGCGGGGACAGGCGGACATCGGCGAAAACTGTCGCATCGGAAATTTCGTCGAAATCAAACAAACCGAGGTGGGGGCGAAAACCAACATCGCCCACTTGTCTTATCTCGGAAACGCCACCCTCGGAGAACGAGTGAACGTGGGGGCGGGAACCATCACCGCCAACTACGACGGGGTAAACAAACACCCCACCCACATCGGAAGCCGAACGAAAACTGGGTCGAACAGCGTTCTCGTCGCCCCGGTTAACGTGGGGGAAGATGTCACCATCGCCGCTGGTTCGGTGATTACCGAGGACGTACCGGACGACAGCCTCGCGATCGCGCGATCGCGTCAAACCGTGAAACCGGGTTGGAAGCCGAAGCCGTGATGATGTGATGATGTGATGAGGGGATGATGCTCAGTGGTGCAGAAAACTTTTCGAGATCGGGGATTGACAAAACACATATAATATGTATTTAGGTTTGAGCCAGATCTCCGGCAGCCATTTACCGATTTGAGATTTTCGGACCCACCCTTTAATACGGCGATATCTTTTCTAACAAGGGTTTCAGGACTTTTCTGCACCACGAAGGGGGATGAGGTGATGAGGAGACGATCGAGGTGAGGGGATTGCGCCGCCTTGGGTCATCTCCTCACCTCCGAGTTCAGACCAATTCCTATTCTTCGTCGTCTTCGTCTTCGTCGGTGGGATAAACAAAGCCAGTAGAGCGTCCGGTGAGGACGGATTTACCCAACGAGAGGGCTTTTTCAGCTTCTAAAGCGGCTCTGCGTTTCCACACGGCGCGGCGTTGGTTGCGCTTTGCTTTGGAGGTTTTCTTCTTTGGGACTGCCATAACCTTAACCCTTGCAATTTCAATAAAGTTGCCAAACCTTTCTATATTAATGCAGAATCATTATTTTGGATAGGGAACGGGGAACCGTGAAGACAGTTTTCAGTTACTGCGTCACGCACCGCCCCCCTCATCATCCCATCACCTCATCATCCCATCACCTCATCACCACCTCTGGGAGTCGATCGCCCCAAAATAGAGATGAATGCGCTAACTTCTCAACAGAGAAACCTTTAGATGTCAGCACAGAAGCCGTGGCCGCAAACGATCGCACCTCCTTTGACGCCGACTTGTCATCTACTCCTGCTATCGAACTGCACCGTTTAACGTTTGCTTACCCCGATCTCCCGCCAGTATTGCGAGATCTCGACTTGCAAATTGACGCGGGGGAACGAGTCGGACTCGTCGGCCCCAACGGGGCGGGAAAAACGACGCTGTTTTTAACCTTATGTGGCGTACTCCAACCGACTTCTGGCGAAGTGAGGCTGTTTGGCAAAGCCGTGGTACCGGGGGCGTTTCGTCCCGATGTGGGATTGGTGTTTCAAAATCCCAGCGATCAGTTATTTTCGCCGACGGTATGGGACGATGTGGCCTTTGGCGTGCAAAATATGGGACTGTCCCCGGAACAGGTTGACGCCCGCGTGGGCGAAGCCCTTGAATTAACTGGGGTGGCGGCGTTAGCCGAGCGTCCGCCCCATCATTTGTCTGGGGGTCAAAAGCGCATGGTGGCGATCGCGGGAATTCTCGCGATGCGTCCGAAATTGGTCATTTACGACGAACCGAGTGCCAATCTCGATTTGCAATCGCGCCGTCGTTTGATTCAATTTTTACAAACCTCTCGAGAAACGGTT
This sequence comes from Baaleninema sp., assembly GCF_049974805.1. Lineage (NCBI taxonomy): Bacteria > Bacillati > Cyanobacteriota > Cyanophyceae > Oscillatoriales > Oscillatoriaceae > Baaleninema > Baaleninema sp. The sequence goes on along the minus strand of NZ_JBNGCO010000079.1, from coordinate 7,102 downwards.
GCGATCGCCTCCCACGATCTCGATTTGATTTTGGAAGTGTGCGATCGCGTCTTGCTTCTCGACGGCGGTTGTGTTGTCGCAGACGGTTCTCCGATGGAGGTTCTCGGCAACGATCGCCTCATGGAAAACCACGGTTTAGAAAAACCGCACAGTCTGACTCCTCACGTTCATCCCTTCTGCGATCTCGATTCTGATGGAAAACAAGTCAACCCTCTCCAGTCCCGCAACGCCTCCTCTGGCTAAGGTGCAACCTCATGTTTTGAAAAACGACTTCGAGAGCGACGTCACGCCTCGCGTCGATAATTACTACTGGCTCTGCGATGCGGAGAATCCCGAGGTCATCGCCTATTTAGAAGCGGAAAACACCTACGCCGACGCGATGACGTCACATTTGGCGGAGTTTCGGGAAACGCTTTACGGGGAGATGTTAGGGCGCATCCAAGAAACGGATATGGACGTGCCTTACCGTCACGGGGATTATCTCTACTACGAACGCACGGAGGCGGGAAAGTCTTACGAGATTTTCTGTCGTCGGTTTAAGGATGAAGACAGCCCCGAGGAAATTCTGCTCGACAGCAACCAACTGGCGGACGGATGCGATTTCTTCGATTTGGGAGTCTGTGCGGTGAGTCCCAACGACCGCATTCTCGCCTATGCCGTCGATACGACGGGAGACGAACGCTATACGCTGTTTTTTAAGGATATCGAGACCGATCGACTCTATCCCGAACGCATCCCCAACGTCGATCCCTCTTTTGCTTGGGGCAACGACAACGCCACGGTGTTTTACACGCAACTCGACGAAAGCTATCGCCCGTACCAAGTGTATCGTCACCGTTTGGGAGACGACCCGGCGGCGGACGAGTTGGTGTTTGAGGAAAAAGACAAGGCGTTTTATCTGTCGATCGAGAAAACTCACAGCGACGCCTATATTTTGCTGGCGTCGGAGAGTAAAATCACCTCGGAAATTTGGTTTCTCAACGGCGATCGACCGCGAGAGGAGTTTCGAGTGATTCGTCCTCGGGATGTGGGGATCGAGTACAGCGTCGAACATCACGGGGACGAATTCTATATTCGGACCAACGAGGACGCCACGAATTTTCAGTTAATGAAGGCGTCGATCGATCGCCCCGACCTCTGGGAAACGGTAATTCCCAACCGCCACGATACGATGTTGGTGAAGGTATTGCCCTTTGCCAAGTATCTGGTACTGTTCGAGCGCCAAGACGGACTGCCCCAGGTGAGAATTTTCGATCTCGCCACAGAACGCAGCCAGGCGATCGCCTTTCCCGAACCGACATATCACGTTTCTTTGGGAGATAATTACGATTTCGAGGCGTCTTATCTACGTTTGAACTACACCTCTTTGGTGACGCCGCCGTCAGTGTTCGATTACCACTTCCACAGCGGGACGTTGGAACTGAAGAAGGAAACTCCCGTGTTGGGGTACGATCGAACCCAATACGCCAGCGAGCGACTCTACGCCACCGCCGAGGACGGTACGCAAATCCCCATTTCAATCGTGTATCGCCGCGATCGATTCCATCGAGACGCCAGCCATCCCCTGTGGCTGACGGGGTACGGCTCTTACGGCATTCCCTATCCGGCCTCGTTCCGCTCGACGCGCATCTCGCTGCTCGATCGTGGTGTCGCCTTTGCCATCGCCCACGTGCGCGGCGGCGGTGAAATGGGACGCCCCTGGTACGAAGCGGGGAAACTCTTCAATAAATACAACAGCTTTACGGATTTTATTGCCTGCGCCGAACATCTCATTGCCGAGAAGTGGACGCAGAGCGATCGCCTCGCCATTTCCGGCGGAAGTGCGGGAGGCTTACTCGTGGGAGCGGTTCTCAACGAACGTCCCGATTTGTTCGAGGTGGCGGTGGCGGACGTTCCCTTCGTCGATGTCGTCACCACGATTCTCGATCCCGATTTACCCCTCTCTGCCATTGAATGGGACGAGTGGGGCAATCCCCACGAAGAGCCGTACTACAACTATATGTTGTCCTATTCCCCTTACGACAACGTGCGCCGACAAGACTATCCCCATTTGTTGGTGTTAGCGGGATTGCACGACGCGCGGGTGAAATATTGGGAACCGGCGAAATGGACGGCGAAATTGCGATCGCTCAAAACGGACGACAACCTCTTATTGCTCAAAACCAATATGGACGCCGGCCACGGCGGCGCCTCCGGCCGCTACGGCTATTTACGCGAAATTGCCTTTGAGTACGCCTTCGTTCTCGATCGATTGCCGTTGTCCCCTTAAACCACCTCACCCCCCTTCGCCGCAATCCGAACGCTTCTAGCCTGGGTTCGGTCTGGCGAGGGGGGTCTCTTGACATATTTTGTAGTATAAATGTATTATAAAAATATCGTCAAATCAATGTAAATACGTAATTGTTTTATGTTTGAACCAAAATTTTACGTATTTTTACTGATAAATCGCCGAACCGGGAAATAGAGGAGGCTAAATGTCCCCAAACACCGCCTTAACCACTGACGGCTGACGGCTGATTGCTAACTGAATCCAAGGGGGGGTTAAATGATGTTCGATCGCGAAACCATCGAATGCCCCAAATGCGGGCGTTACACCATTGTTCGCCAGAGCGAAACCGAGTGGAGTTGCCTCAACTGCAACTTCTCCCGCGACTTAAAACACAACCAAGAGGAATCGATCGACTGGCTGTTTGTCTTAGGATTAATCGCCATCGCACTCGTGTTAGTCAACGAACTGTCTCGTCCGCCGATTCGCGTCCGACCCGCCAGCGACGACCAGTCAGCAGCGGTCGTACCAACGCCATCCCCCAGTCGATAGATTTGCCTAGCACCCTCGTATCGCTTTGTATCTCTTTCGATCGAGGGTGCGATCGTCTCTAAAACCGTTCCTATAATAGAAGTATCAAGAGACGACAATTAATCTGTTGGAGGCTCTATGTTTCTCAAACACAAACCCAGCGGGAACCTGATCGAAGTCTTAACGCTCGATCGCCTATACAACCCTGCCAACGAAAACATTGAAGGGCGGTGTCATGCCGGGGAAGAAATGCAAGACCCCGAAACCTATCGCAAGTCCGAGTTAATGTTTCCCTCTGGCGAAACGCTACCTCAATGCTGGGTCGATCTCAACTATCGCGGTCAGAAAGTAAAAATCGGTCAAGTCCACTACGAAACGGCGCATATTCACTAAAAGCATCTCGGCTTCCATCGTTTGATTTTTTTCGTTTGATTTGTTCGAGAATCCTAAAAAAAACCTAAAAAAGAATCGTGATAACTCCAGTTTTTAGCGGTGTTGCTTGCAACACCGCTATCTTTTTTGACCTAATTTTTGAGCGAATTCGATTGAGGTAGTCGCGTAGTCGCGTAGGTTGGGTGTAGCGCCAGCGAAACCCAACAGCAGTAAGCTTATAGCGATCGATCTCACGATTGACCTCTAATTTTTCAAATCACGCCCCCGACCGATGATTTTCGATGGCGCATCTATTCCGCGAGATCGATCCCCTCAACGGGTGCTTCTAAATCGTGATACTCCGGTTTCGGTCCAATTTGCCCCAAACGATGAGGCGGCCAGAACCGCGCCACCGCCCGGCCAATAATCAAATCCCGAGGCACAAAGCCCCAATAATGGCTGTCGTAACTGTTGTTGCGGTTGTCCCCCAACACTAAATACTGATCGTTGGGGACGTAAACCGGGCCGTAAACATAATCCGGGGCAGCGGCGATATAGTTTTCGTCGAGGGGTTCGTCATCAATAAAAACAGTCCCGTTGCGAACCTCCACCTTTTCACCCGGTAAACCGATAACCCGCTTGATAAACGCATCCTTAAACTTATGCTTGAGGGTTTCAGTGGGTTCAAACACCACAATGTCCCCCCGTTGAACATCGCGGAAGTGATAGCCGATTTTATCAACGATCAGGCGATCGTTGATTTGCAGCGTCGGTAACATCGACCCCGAGGGGATATACCGCGCTTCAGCCACGAAAGTCCGAATTCCCAAAGCCAGCACTGCGCTGATGCCGAAGGTCTTTAACGCTTCTGTCCAAGGGTTTTCTGCATGACGAGTCATATTAAGTCGTGTCAGGTTGAGGAAACGAAACTACGGCGCTAGACTTGAGCCTATTCTTCAGTATACTCTGACCCATACGAGAGCTGCCGAGGTCGAAATCGATCGCTGAAATTATGGCTAATATTACCCCGTTACTCATCCGCAACGCCCGCGTCCTCCTACCGGATGATCGATTCGAGGAAACCGACGTTTACCTCGAAAACGGGCGCATTGCCCGCATCGAAGCGAACCTCACCGCCACAGAAAACGTTCGCGTTATCGATGCGGCGGGATTGACCCTGTTACCGGGGGTCATCGACCCGCAAGTGCATTTCCGCGAACCGGGGTTGGAATATAAGGAAGACCTGTTTACAGCCACTTGCGCCTGTGCCAAGGGGGGCGTCACTTCGTTTCTGGAGATGCCCAACACCAAACCCCTCACCTCGACCCAAGCGTCACTGGACTATAAGCTACAACTGGCTGCCGAAAAATGCTTGGTTAACTACGGCTTCTTCATCGGGGCGACGCCGGAAAACTTACCGGATTTGCGCGAAGCCAACCCCACCTGCGGCATTAAAATTTTCATGGGGTCGATGAAAGGTCCGCTGTTGGTGGACGAGGAAGCGGCGTTGGACGCCATTTTCAGCCAAGGCGATCGATTGATTGCCGTTCACGCCGAAGACCAAACCCGCATCGAAGAACGCCGCCAGCTGTTCGCGGGACGCCACGACCCGGCGGTTCACACGGAAATTCAAGATAACGAAGCGGCCCTCATCGCCACCAAACGGGCGTTGCGGTTCTCTAAAAAATACCAACGTCGCCTCCACATCCTTCATCTGTCTACCGGAGAAGAAGCAGAACTGCTGCGTCAGGACAAACCGGAGTGGGTGACAGCGGAAGTGACACCCCAACACCTCGTTTTAAATATCAGTGCTTACGAAACTTTGGGGGCGAAGGCGCAGATGAACCCGCCTTTGAAATACCCTCGGGATAACGAGATTTTGTGGCAGGCGTTGCACGATGGCGTTATCGATTTTATTGCCACCGACCACGCCCCCCATACTTTAGAGGAGAAATCGCGGCAGTATCCCGATACGCCTTCGGGAATGCCGGGGGTGGAAACCTCGCTTCCGGTGATGTTGACTCAGGCGATGGCGGGACGCTGTACGGTTCAGCAGGTATCTCGCTGGATGTCCGCTAAGCCGGCCGAGGGATATGGCATTCCCAACAAAGGGAAAATCCAGGTGGGCTATGATGCCGATTTGGTCTTGGTGGATTTGGAGAATTACGCCCCGGTGTTGGCGGAGAACTTAGCCACGAAGTGCGGTTGGAGTCCTTTTGAAGGCTGGGAGTTGACTGGGTGGCCGCAATATACCATCGTTGGCGGTCAGGTGGTCCTCGATCGAGGCGTCCTCGATACCAACGTTCGCGGCAAAGCGTTAACTTTTGTATAGATAGGTTAAGAAATTGCGGCGATTGTTAAGTTTTGTTGCAATTTTTGTGAGTTTTTGCGAGCTTTTGTAACAAGACTTTCCGGATATTCACGAGGTTTTACGGAGGTAGCAGACGGCCAAACCTCCGTAAAACCACTGTTTTTGGTGGTGGTTTTTGCGGAAAACTGGCAAAAATCTGATGCGTAAGTGTATTGAATTTTATAAAGAAAAGAATTGAACTGGCTAATACGGCGGGGTTAAAAGAAAAAAAGAAACAGGGTATAATACAGACAACATAAAAACGAACGAAACCCTATCGGAATTTTCTTTTCAGACCTTTCTGAACCCAGAAGTTCCCCTCTCCCGTCTACGAAAGAGAACGAAACGAACTCAACTTGGGAGAGTTAAGAAATCGATCGATCGATAAAAAATATTTTTACGAAATTACGGCAAGGCGGCATGACAGTGACGGTGGCAAAACAAAAAACTGCGACGCGCTTGATTCCACAACTGGCGCTGCAATCGCAAAAGCAACTGACGGGACAGCTGGACATCCAAGCAAAAACCGGACAGAAATGGAGTCTGTTTTTTTGCGTGGGTCGTCTGATTTGGGCGACGTGCCACTCCCATCCCGTGCGGGCTTTGCGGCGGCAGATCCAACTGCACAGTCCAAAAGTCGATTTCGACAACCTATCGATTCGGGATGCGGATAAATTCTTCTGCTGGAACTATCAAGTGGTATGGGTTCTATACAAGCGCAAATGGATTTCTAAAGAGATGGCGGTGGCGATTATCGAAAATAGCGTCACCGATATCTTGTTCGATATTTTGCAAGCCGAGCGTCAAGGGGAGTTAGCCTTTGAAATTATCCCCCACGAGGCGCTGACGATGCTGCGGATGCAAATTGTGGCGCTCAACCTCAAAAATACCGTCAAAAAAGCTAAGTTAGCGTTTCAAAAATGGAACGAAGCGGGTTTAACTCGCCTCTCGCCCAACTATCTGCCAGTTCTTAAAGATGCAGAGCAGTTAAAAGCCAATACCCCCGCCAAAGTTTACCAACAGCTTGCCAAAAAAATCAACGGCGAGCGGACGTTGCGGGAGTTATCAGATTCGACGAAGATCGATTGTCTGCGGTTGACGAAATCGCTGCTGCCCTACTTTCAAAAAGGTTGGATCGGACTGCAAAAAGCGCCGGAAATTCCGCGTCCGAGGAAGAAAGAGAAGCCTCCCGCCTCTGGAAACAGGGCAGATCGTCGCCAACAACCGCTAGTGGCTTGCGTGGACGATAGCCCGGAAATTTGCCGCCAACTCGAGGAGATTTTGACGGAAGCGGGGTATCGCTTTTTGGGGATTACCGACTCGGTGCAGGCGTTACCGATCTTGCTCGAACAACGGCCGGACATGATTTTCCTCGATTTGGTGATGCCCGTAGCCAACGGCTACGAAGTCTGTACCCAACTGCGGCGGATGTCGCAGTTCCAAAACACGCCGATTGCGATTTTGACGGGAAACGACGGGGTGGTCGATCGCGTGCGGGCGAAAATGGTCAAAGCCAGCGACTTTCTCTCCAAACCCATCAACGCCGAAAAAGTCATCGAAACCGTCAAACGGTTGTTAGAAGT
>NZ_JBNGCO010000078.1:0-24580 GCF_049974805.1 Baaleninema sp. | reverse complement strand
CAAATCGCGAGGTTTGGGAATCACCGTCCTTCCTTCGGCGGTGAGGATGTCAAGCCAAGATTGGACTACCACAGACGCTTCTGGCCGCAATCGATCGACCGAGATCGGTTCGACTTCACTGTATCGATCTTACAGAAAAGCGAGCAACCCCTCTGCTGTACTTCCCCCACCTCTTTTACGCCTGGGACGAACGCGCTGAAGAAGCGGCGTAGCACGAACGCCGCTTCTTCGACACTAGAAGCTCAAACCCTCTTTAGATTTCAATTGAGTAAAAATCCGATAGTTATCGAGGCGCTTTTCTTCGACACAGTCGCTGTACTCCTGGGCCGTGATGAGACTGTATTCGACATCTTTTGAGGTCATGGCGAGTGCGATTTTTAGAATTTCAAACAGGGGAATAACGCGCTTAATCTCCATTTGGCTTTGGGATTCGTAGTACCGCAATAAGACCGCCACGCACTGTTACATTCGGTCTAGGGATTGAGGCGAGACGAGCAACAGTTTCATCAAAGTCGAGACTAAGGTTAAAAATTTTCCGCGATCGACTAATTCTAAAAAGAGTTGAGCAGGAGTTTGGTAATCTTCTGTTGTGAGAAAATTGACGATCGCGTTACAGGTTTCCAAGCGGAGATGTCCCGTGGCTGGTTGTAGGTTTTGTTCGCCACAAAAACTATTAATTCGATGCCATAGAGTAACTTCTAAGTGAGTTTTGATATCGCTCGGCTCGGGACAAGACATCAAGTAGCGCAGCAGCATTTTTTTGAATTTTTTGTAAAATATTTGACTGGACTTACGGTTGAAATATTCTGCATTTTTGTGATGCTTGGCTGTGAACGAGCTGGCTAAAATGGTTTTAAAAATACGTAAAAACTCATCCCCGAAAATCGTAGGATTCGTTCGGAAACTCTGAAGCCGAGATTGAAAGTGAGAAACATATAGTGCCAAATCCATTTGAAAGCGCTTTTGAAGATACAGTGCCAACCGTCCCGAGAAATCCTGTTGAGATTGAGGGCGGTTGCGATCGAGATACATTGCTTTGAGGCAAAACTCGAAATAGCGATCGCTCCATCGAGTCGGGGCGATAGACCGAGATTCTATTTTTAATAAAAGTGCGATCGCCCGTCGTAAATCGGCGTAATCTCGACTGCTATAAAACGACTCGAACCACTGTCGCACCCGGTAGGGTAACAACATAGACGTGAGAGAGGGAGGAGCGAGATGGCGATCGAGCCGTTCGAGAAACTCGCCACAAGCTTCCCAACGCTTATCCCGGCCCCAAGCGACCAATATCAGATAAATCGAGTCTTGAAAACTCTCCAAAAATTCCGGTTGACACTCTCGTTCGACGAGTGCTTTCAATCCTAAAGTCGCGGCATTCTCTGAACGAACCAAAGGAGAAAACCAAAACTTAAAAAACCGATCCGAAACTTGGTGTTCCACCGAAAGCCGAACCAGATTTTGGAAATAATCGCGAATGACTGCGATATCGGCAGACATTGAGATCGATTTAAACCCAGGGAAATTAGGAGAATTTGGTAAATTCACGGTCGTACCTCAAACGAAAATATAGCGAGCGCTCCTGACGAATTTGGCTCAATTGATATCTGTTGACTGTGCGACCCCGATTTAACTGGCAGGCTCAGCCTGCGATCGCCCTAACGCTGCGATCGCCGAGAAGTCTCAGAAACCTGCCGCGCGATCGCCCGATTGCATTCAATACATTTATTGTTGCCCAAATCGGTCTGCGAGCTTGCGATCGAGCGCGGGTACTTACGCGATCTTACGGACATCAAAGCGTGACTCAGAGCTTCCGTCCGTGCGATCGCGATCGCAACCTCCCCCAGGATCGCCAGGATCGCCGCTCCCTCGTGATATGATGAAAGTCAGCGACCGAACGCGGTCGGCTCCGAGAGGCTCGCGAACTCGAGTTGAGGCTGCCACCGTTCCCTTTTCAGGAAATACTCGCAGATGACACCCCTCAACGAACCACTTCCTTGGGAAATCGACGCGAACAAACCTTTGGTTCCGGTCTTTTGTGAAGGGGATCTCGTAGGATACTGCGAACCCGAATACGCCAACGAAATCCTAGACGTAATGAACGAGCAGGACAAACTGCTCAAAGCCTTGCGGATGGCCTGTAGTGACCTGGTACGCAAACGCAAAGGCGATCCCGCCGAAGTCGAAGAACTGGTTCAAAAATACATCCAACGGGCCGAACGTCCCAAATCCGGCCCCCGCGCGATCGCCCTACTGCTGGCCGAACGCCAAAAACAGCTCGGCGTCAGCCCGCAAGAATTCCTCAAATTCTGCGATACCTATCGCGTCTCGTCAGAAGACATTAAAAATATGTGCGCCGGACGGGAAGTTCCCCACGACTTAATCGCCCCCCTCGCCCGCATCCTCGGCACCACCGTCGAACAAGTCCAAGACATCCTCGACGGCCTGGCTTGAACTCCCCCCTTCCAACACCGAGCGAAGCCAGGAACCTTACAAATCCCAATCCGGTTGTTCGATGGGAATTTGGATAAAGAACTCCGTTCCTTTCCCCGGTTGCGACTCGCACCAGAGACGGCCGCGATGCTTCTCGACCACAATTTGATAACTAATCGACAGTCCCAAACCCGTCCCTTTCCCAACAGGTTTCGTCGTAAAGAAGGGATCGAAGAGTTTGTCCACCATCTCCTGGGGAATCCCCACCCCGTTATCGCGAATTCGCACGATGACACTATCGGGTTCGTCGCAGGCGGTTTGGTTCTTCCCGTCTTTCGTACTACAAACGGCGTCGGTGCGAATAGTAATCGTGGGGGCGGCCGGGGCGTCTTGGCTGCGGAGTCCCGCCTCTTCCAAGGCGTCGATGGCGTTGGCGATGATATTCATAAACACCTGGTTGAGCAAGCCGGGGAAGCATTCAACGCGGGGTAAATCGCCGTAATATTCGATCGCCCGCACGGGAGCGATATCCCCTTTTCCTTTCAAGCGATTGTGTAGGATGAGCAGCGTATTTTCGAGACCTTCGTGAATGTTCACGGGTTTGACTTCCGCTTCGTCGAGACGAGAGAAATTCCGCAGCGACACGACGATTTGACGAATGCGCTCGGCGCCCATTTTCATCGAATCGAGGAGTTTGGGCAAATCGTCCTCGAGAAATTCCAGATCGATTTCTTCAATTTCCTCTTCGATTTCCTCGGGCGTCTCGGAAACGAGATCCCGATAGAGGCGAATCAATCCCAGTAGGTCTTCAATATAAGTTTCCGCGTGACCGATGTTGCCCGAAATGAAGTTAACGGGATTGTTGATTTCGTGAGCGATACCGGCCACCATCTGCCCCAAACTCGACATTTTTTCCTGCTGGATCAGTTGAGCTTCCGTTTGCTTGAGGTGTTCCATGGCCTCTTGAAGCTGTCTGGCCTGAGTTTGGGCGGCCAGAGCGGCGGCGCAGGTTTTGGCGTACAGTTCCGCTTGGTCGATAGCGATCGCCAGTTGGTCGACCACCGCTTGCAGGAGTTCCACTTCCGTTTCCGTCCAGGGTCGCGGCGTCGTCTGACAGCAGACGATCGCCCCGAACTGTCCCGATCGCGTTCCCAGCGGAAGCGTCAGTTGCGACGCGACGCCGAGGGATTCGAGGAACTCGCGAGTTTCGCCATTGGCCTCAGCGATATCGTCAATGCGTTCGAGTTCCAGTTGCCAAATTTTGGGGGCGAGGCGATCGCCTTGAGACAAGAAACTCTCTCCCAGCAAACTGGGCAACTGAGGATCGCAGGCTTCGTGAGTCACGGCGAGAGTCAAATTGGGATCGCTTTTGTCAGAACACCACAGGTAATAACAGCGATCGATCTGAAGCAGCGTGCGAATTTCGTGAACCGCCGTATCGAGAATCGTATCCAGGTCGAGGGAATTGCGGATTTGTCCGGCCAGCCGAAACAGCAGGGATTTGCGGCGGTTGACCAACGCTTCCCGGGCCCAGGCGCGATCGACCGACAAGCCGATACCGCTCGTGACCCAGTTGAGGATACTCGAACAGTCCTGTGTCCAAGGATGTTGAGAACAAAGGGTCACGACCCCTAACAGTCGTTCCTCCACGATGAGCGGATAGCAGGCCAGACCGACAATATTTTGATGTTTCGCCCAGTTGACCAGTTCGCGGAAATCGGGAATCGACGATCGATCCATATGGGGATCGTCACGATTGAGAGCGTTGTTCACGTAGGGTTGTCGCACCTTGGCCACCCAACCCACCACAGACTCCCCAAGAGTCACGCTGGGGGGAAACAGATAGTCTGGCAGCGAACGTCCGGCCATGGCCTGGCGCATCAAGGTGAGGCTCGATCGACCGTTACCGTCAGTGTTGAACTCCGCATGGGGCAGCGCGTCCTCGGCACTGACGAGCCAGATCGCGGCCGCTACCGCATCGAGGTTTTGAGAGAGGGCTTCAACGCAGAGTTCGAGACTTTTCGAGAGCGTTTGGCTTTGAGCCAGAGCCGCACTGACCGCCGTCACCAGAGCCGAGAGATGGGTGCGTTCGAGGAGGGCGTTTTCCTGACGTTTGTGGTGCGTGACGTCGCGAAAATAAATCGAGAGGCGATCGACTTCCGGGTGAACCCGAACTTCCAGCCAAATGCCCAGAGGTTCGTAGAATTCTTCAAAATGTCGGCAGGTTTGAGTGTCGAAGGCGGCTTGGCATTCTTCAGCGAAAACAGAATCTTTGAGGTCGGGAAACACCTCCCAAATCGTTTTTCCGAGAAGCTCGGATTTCTCGACGTTCCAAAGTTTTTCGCCCCGACGGTTGACGTAGACGAACTTCCAATGGTTGTCTACAGCAAAGAAGGCTTCGGTGATACTTTCGAGAATTTCCACGATGCCTTGGTAAGACGGCAAAGGGAAATGTTTGGCAAAACCGGGGCGGAGAGCTTGATGCCAGCTTTGGCGGACGACATCGAAGCCCATATCGTTGGAGAAATGGGTACCGAATTCCCGCAACGCCCGTAGCGATCGCGTGGCTTGACGACTGAGGGTTTCCAGCGCTTGTCTTTGGTCGTCATCGAGATAGTGCGCTTCGTAATCGAGAACGCAGAGCGTCCCCACCACAGAACCGTTGGGGGTGACGAGGGGAACCCCCGCGTAAAAGCGATAGTGGGGGGCCGTGGCGATAAAGGACAAGTTGGCAAAGCGATCGTCGGCCTGCAAATCGGCCACGATCATTAAGTGGCGATCGGTGACGGTGGCCGTACAGAGGTCGAAGCACAACGAAAAGCGATCGGGTTCGATGCCGATGGCGGCTTTGACCCAGTATCTCGGCTGTGCCGCCTCGTTACCGCCCACGGTGTTGATAAAGCCAATGAGAGCAACCGGAGCGTGACAAATATAGGTGGCTAAACGAGCCAGGTCTTCAAACGCTTCGTTGGGTTGGGTATCGAAAGCCAGAGAAGATGTCACTATTGAGGAATCTCGACGACGATCGGAACGAGAAGGATAAGCGAGCATAGTTTTGCCTAGGAGCCTTAGAAGACGAGATATCCGACGGGGGCGTTGGGACGGGTTTCGTCTTAGAGAGTACGTCAGCTCGCTCCTTCCTCTTTACTAGAGTGTCACAAAGCGTGTCACAAAGCGTGTCACCAAACGACAACGCCTCTCCCCCTCCTACTTAACGCATCCCTTCACGGATTGTCCGAGCGATTTGCTCTAAAGCTCCTTATTCACAGCGAGCGAGTCTGATGTTTCGATCTTAGCTTACCTAACCCTTATCTAAGAAACGATCCCGACAATTTTTCGACAAATTTAGTAAAGAGTCCTGGTGGAGCGCAGTTTCTTTTTCAATCTCTAACAAACTATTTAAGAAAATTTATAAAAATTATCATTTAATTGAAAAAAGTGTATTTTTCGATCCGTTAATATCATTTATTCATGAGACGATCGCGGGTTACAGTCGTGAATTCCCCTCTGAAAATGGCGCGATCGAGAAGTCGTTCTCACTCTCTTTTTGGAACAATCCACCGTTTCGGCAACAAGACTTAACTCAAAGGCGAACTCACAGGCGAGCTTGCGATACACTAAAAGAAACACCGTTTAACAAGGGGTATAGGAGGGAAACAGCGGTCAGAGCCACTGAAATCCCCGTTCGCATTGCCGAAATCTCAACCCCCCGAGTTGCCTGAAACTCAAAACTCGAGCGATCTCAGCTCGTCCCTCGATAAAAGTCAACTCTTTGGGGTTGAGTCCGAGGGGATTTCTCGTCCCTTGAGGTCTCGGGTCGCTCTCCCCTAGGGAGGAGGTTCGATCGCCAGTCTCGATCGCCGTTCGAGTTTGACGAACCCGCGACGTACCGCCACCACCAACCCCTCAAGGTTGTACGGTGATGTCGAAACGCAACGCCCAACATCAACAGCACTCCACATCAACAACAATGAGTGAAGAATCGTTGACAAGCACTGCGAAAAAACAACACCGTCCGACAGAGAAAACGATACGCCGAAAAGCAGTCGAGTCGTCAAATCGATCGCCCTCCCTGAAGCTGTAAACGGACTGATTCCCCTTGTAACCGCAGGAAATTCGATGTCTGGAGCCGCAATGACCCGCCCAACCGTTCTCGCTGTCGATGACAGTCCCGTCATGCAAAAGACAATTCAACGCATTCTCGGGGACGACTATCGAGTATTGCTCGCTGACAATGCCTTAGATGCGTTGAGCCTCATTTATCACGAGCCGATCTCCGTCGTTTTATTAGACGTAACCATGCCCGAAATCGACGGCCTCGAAATGTGTCGAACTGTTCGCAGCTTGCCTCAATTTCAATCCTTGCCCATCGTGATGTTAACAGCTCGCGATAAAGCCTTTGATAAAGTCAAAGGACATCTAGCCGGGGCCACAGAATATTTAACCAAACCCTTCGACGCCGATCGCCTCTTAGAAGTCGTCCGTCAGTACACCCACCAGAATTCAGCCTCGCCAGCGGAATCCTAACCCGAGGGCGTTCTCCCTCGTTGCCTTTTCCGATCGACCGTGCGAGGATCGAAACGGCAAAAGCCAACTGTCCCGACGCATCCAGCGATCGCCCCCCAGCGCGATCGCGTTCCCGACAAATTTCCACACCATCCGGCGCGATTTCCATGAGCGATCCGTTTCCCAATCCCTTCGGCGGCGGCCCGAACCCCTTCCAAGACAACGACGACTTACCGCAAGATCCCGTTTACGATCGATCCGAACCCCCCGACCTCAGCTCGACCGACTTCTCTTCATCCAAGCGTCGCGGGTCAGCAGCGCCCGTTTTGCAAAAATACTATCTCATGCTACTCGTCGGCGGGTTAATCCTCGGGTTGCTCGTCTCCATCGGCGTCGTCAAAGTCATCACCCACCTGGGACTCGACGAGGTGCCCAACCAAGTGGAAATGAGGAGATGATGAAGTGATGAGACGATGAGTCGAGAAGAAACGCCCAACGCTCAACGCTCAACTGTCTTTGTTTAACTTCGCTTTTGTTGCTCGAACCAACGCACCAAAACGCGGGCTAAGCGGACGGAGTTGTGACGAACCGAGCCGGATTGAGGATCTTCGGACATAATGTTAGCCAGAAGAATCTGACGACCGAGTCGTTCGACGACATCGCGATCGAGATCGACAGGGTGAGATTTTTTCTGAGCGTAGCGAATTAAGGCTTGAGCCGAAGGTTGTTGGTTTTGGACTAATACAGTATCGAAAAGTGGGCGATCGCCGCAGGCGCGATCGAGCGCCCGCACGTGGTCCGAGACCGTATATCCATCGGTTTCTCCCGGTTCCGTCATGATATTACAGACGTAAATACAGGGAACCTTTCGTTTGGCGATCGCCCGCACGATGTCGGGAACCAACAGATTGGGAATAATGCTCGTATAAAGACTTCCCGGGCCGATAACGATGGCGTCCGCCTGTTCGATCGCTTCCAACACCCGAGGTAACGCCGGGGGATTTTCCGGAATACAGCCGATTTCCGCAATTTTTCCGCGAGCTTCCGTAATACTCGATTCACCCTCAATGCGGCGTCCGTCCTCCAGTTTCGCCCAGAGGTTCACGTCCGTCAGCGTCGCCGGAAGCACCTGTCCGCGTACCGCCAACACCCGAGAACTCGCCGCCACCGCCCGTTCCAAATCTCCCGTAATTTCCGCCATCGCCGTCAGAAACAAATTCCCGAAACTGTGACCGCTCAAGCCGCTACCGGAGCGAAAGCGGTATTGAAACAGCTCCGCTAAAAGGGTTTCCTCGTCCGCCAAGGCGGCCAAACAGTTACGAATGTCTCCGGGGGGTAAAACACCGAAATCGCGGCGCAATCGCCCGGAAGAGCCGCCGTCGTCAGCTACCGTCACCACAGCGGTAATGTTGGCACTGTAGGCTTTGAGACCCCGCAGCAGCGTCGAAAGTCCCGTTCCGCCACCGATGGCGACGATTTTCGGTCCGCGATGGAGGCGACGCCGTTGGATGAGGGCATCGATTAACTCGCCGTCTCGTTCCGGTTGCAGGGCGTCGCGAATCGATCCCATACTGCGGGTTTGCCCCCAAAACACGAAGAGAATCCCCGCCAGCACCACCAGCGGACCGCTGATGTAGTTGGGAATCAGGTCGGTAATCGTGGCGAGAAACCCTTTGGTGAATTCCAGAATGTAGAAAACCGGCGTGAGTTTCGTCCAAATTGCCACCCCCAAACCGACCAGTAACACCCCCGTGGCGCTCAATAACAGCCAGCGTTTGTACGACAGACCTGGGGAGAGCCATTTAAACCACTGTTTGGCACGGTAGGGCGTGCGAGTGCGGGATTCCCGCTTGATATCCTTCAAAACTTGTTTCATCGCGAAATGTCGGACGTTGCTGTAGAAGGGGGGCGTCGTGATGCAAAGGGTGGACAGCTATCGAGTCGGATATTGGTTCGAGCGATATGGCAACATGATAGAGCAGTCGTGCTGGTGGACGAGGCGAGATCGATGGAGGAGCGATCAAACGGAGATCGGAACCCAAACCGGAACGGAGACCGGAACCCAGACCGGATAAATTGCCCTCACGAACCGCTCGTAGAACTCAAGGGCGTGTCGAAGGCGTTCGGCGATAAGGTCATCCTCGATCGCGTGGATTTAACGGTTTATCGCGGCGAAGCCTTGGGCATTATCGGACCCTCGGGAACCGGGAAATCGACAATCCTGCGGTTGATTGCGGGATTGATGCCGCCGGACGAAGGAGAAATTTACATCAAAGGTCAGTTGCGAAAAGGATTGATCGAAGACGGTCGCGATCCCATCGGCATCGGCATGGTGTTTCAACAGGCGGCGTTGTTCGACTCCCTGACGGTGGACGAGAACGTGGGGTTTTTACTGTACCAGCACTCACGCCTGCCGCGACAGCGCATCCGGAAATTAGTCGAAGAAAGTTTGGAACGGGTGGGACTGCCGGGAACGGCGGATTTGTACCCAGCCCAACTATCGGGAGGGATGCGAAAGCGGGTCAGTTTCGCTCGGGCGATTATCGCCGATCCCGACGATCCCACTCATACCCCCGAGGTGTTACTCTACGACGAACCGACAGCGGGACTCGATCCCATCGTTTCGACAGTGGTAGAGGATTTAATTCGCAATTTGCACCAGGGAAACCAACACTGTGGCTGTGGTACTTACGTGATGGTGACGCACCAAGAAAGTACGATTCGCCGCACGACCGATCGACTGCTTTTCCTCTATCGCGGTAAAGTACAGTGGGAAGGCGACGTGAACGAGTACAAACAGACGGAACATCCGCTCGTTCGGCAATTCCGTATTGGAAGCGTCGAAGGCCCGATTCAAGCGGCGGTGTAGTCGTCAACTGGTTGGAAAAGGACAGCACGAGAGGCAATCTATGCGATCGCGAACACTTCAAGAAGGCTCGTTAGGGCTGTTTGTGATTTTAGGGTTGGGATTGTTGGGCGTGTTGGTGTTGTGGCTGCGCGGCGTCAGTTTGAGGCAACAAAATTACGAGTTCACCATCGAGTTCGAGGACGCCATCGGCATGCAATCGGGCGCCCCGGTGCGCTATCGCGGCGTGACGGTGGGGCGGTTGTTGGAAATTGTTCCCGGCGTCAACGGGGTAGACGCGCGGGTGGAAATTTCCTCGGCGGAGTTAAAGATTCCCCGTCCCCAACGTATCGAGGCCAATCAGGGGGGCTTGATTGCCGAAACGACGATCGATATCGTGCCGCCGACGCAAGCCGTTCCCGATCCCTCCGCGTTGGCGTCTCCGGTATCGTCAGCGTGCAATTCTGAGAAAATTATCTGCCAGGGCGATCGCTTGCCGGGTCAGGTCGGCATCAGTTTTGAGGAGTTGATGCGCTCTTCGACGGACTTCACACAAGCCTTTGCCGATCCTGAAATTGTCGTGGAACTTAAGTCACTGCTTGAAAGTACCACGCAAGCCAGCGAAGAAATTGCACAACTGGCGCGGGATATGTCCACGTTGAGCGTGTTTTTCCAAGAGGAAATCGGGATGTTGTCGGATTCGGCCTTGGCGACGACGCAAACGGTGGGACAACTAGCCCGGCAGTTCGAGGGGACCGCGCAGGAAATGCAGCGATTGACCCGGACGGCCAACGAGTCCCTGGAAACGAACCACGTCACCTTGGCGGCGACCTTGGATAACGTGAATCAGTTGAGCTTGCAGTTAAATCGCGCGGCGGCGGGTTTGGCTCCGTTGTTACAGCGCAGCGATCGCACCTTAGCCCTCGCCAACGAGAATTTGAGCCGTTTTTCCGAGTCTGCCGTTTTGTCCGATCTCGAAACTTTGATGGACAACGCCACGGTATTGTCGGCGAACGCAGCAGCGGCCTCGGCTAACTTGCGGCAAATGTCCGATGCGATTAACGATCCCTCGACGATCGTTCTGTTGCAGCAAACTTTAGATTCGGCGCGATCGACCTTTCAAAACGTGGAAAAAATTACCTCGGATTTAGACGATTTGACAGGCGACCCGGCGTTTCGAGAAAATCTACGGCGCATCATTAACGGCTTGAGCGGTTTAGTGTCGCTGACCGAAGAGTTAGAACGGGAAACGCGATTGGCTCAAACTCTAGCCCCGTTGGAACTCAGTCCGCCCGGAGAAATAGAAGAGGGAGAGAGAGTTCTACGGCCGCGAGATTTAGAACCCTCGCCAGATTTGCCTAAACTGCGATCGCTCGAAATGCGGAGCGAATTAGACAAATCCCATCGAGAACAGCTCAAGGATTAACGGTATTCCATAGCAGCTTTTAATATCGATCGCTCCCTACCAACGATGGGGTTGGCAGGGTCGATCGCCTTCTCTATCGATCGACTTCCCATCGACTTCAACATGACAATATACCCATTTAGATAGTAGAGTGTGAACAATTGTTACGAAAGTTGCCCCCCTCGGGTGCAACCCTTTGGATGGAGTCGATCGAGAAATCAATGACCTTTGCGATCCGAAAAAATTGGTTTTCTAACCTACCCGCCGACTTACTGGCGGGTGCAGTTGTCGCGTTAGCCTTAATTCCCGAGGCGATCGCCTTTTCGATTATTGCAGGCGTCGATCCCAAAGTGGGATTGTACGCTTCCTTTACCATGGCCGTCACCATTGCCTTTTTCGGCGGACGACCGGGAATGGTTTCCGCCACCACCGGAGCCATGGCCTTATTAATGGTCACGTTAGTTCGAGACCACGGCGTCGAATACCTCTTAGCCACCACAATCCTGACGGGAATTCTTCAAATCGGTTGGGGATTGCTCAGAATTGGCAAGTATATGCGGTTTATTTCCAAAGCGGTGATGGTGGGATTTGTCAACGCTTTGGCAATTTTAATTTTCGACGCGCAACTTCCCCAACTCATCGATGTCCCTTGGGTGGTTTACCCGATGGTTCTCGGCGGTTTGGCAATTATTTATATTTTGCCTCGGTTTACAAAAGTAGTACCGTCGCCGTTGGTGGCGATCGTCACGTTAACCGTCATCGCGATCGCTGCTGGTGTAGAGGTTCCCACCGTTGGCGATATGGGAGAACTTCCCACCAGGTTACCGACCTTCGGCGTTCCCCAAGTTCCCTTCAATTGGGAAACCCTCAAAACCGTTTTTCCTTATGCCTTACCTCTCTCGATGGTGGGCTTACTCGAATCCTTTTTGACCGCCAGCGTCGTGGACGAGTTAACTGACACTTCCAGCGACAAAAATAGAGAAGCCAAAGGTCAAGGCATTGCCAACATTGTCACGGGATTGTTCGGCGGAATGGCGGGATGTGCCATGATCGGCCAATCCGTGATTAACGTAAAATCCGGCGGTCGCACGCGCCTATCTACCCTCAGCGCCGGGGTGTTTCTCTTGTTTTTTATCCTGGGGTTGGGAACCTGGGTTCAACAAATTCCAATGGCGGCACTGGTGGCGGTCATGATTATGGTATCGATCGGAACCTTTAGCTGGTCGTCGATTACGCATATTCATCGCGTTCCCCGCAGCGAAACGGTGACGATGCTCACGACGGTTGTTGTCACCATCGCCACTCATAACTTAGCCTGGGGCGTGTTGGCCGGCGTCAGTTTGAGTACGATCTTTTTCTCTCAGAAAATCGCTCAGTTGGTCTTTATCGATTCCGTTTTGAGTCCTGATGAAAACGAACGGATGTATAGTGTCGCCGGACAGATTTTCTTCGTGTCGGTAGAACAATTTAGGCAAGCGTTCGATTTCAAAGAAGATATCGATCGCGTGGTGATTAATCTCTCCAACGCTCACCTCTGGGATCGATCGGCGGTGACAGCCGTGGATAGAGTCGTGTTGGGCTTCCGTCGTAACGGTGTGGAAGTGAAGTTAATGGGATTGAACGAAGCCAGTGCTACCCTTCTCGACAAACACGCGGTTTTCGACAAACCGGAATCGTTGCAAGATTTGAGCAGCCATTAGGTGTTGATGGGATGAGGAGATGATGGGATGAGGAGATGATGGGATGATGGGATGATGGGATGATGGGATGAGGAGATGGGGCAAAGTTCCACATCGCTCCTCAATCATTTGTGGAAAATAACTTGTTAAAACTGGGTTCCGTTGGTCAATTGCTGAGATAGATCTATACAGCAATTGACCGAAATGGGATTTGGCACGAATCATTGAAACCCAGCTTTGCGACTTGCACGGGTGAGGGGTTCGCAGCTAGATCCCCGGCCTCTCGAAGATGCCGGGGATCTTTGTGAGATCTTTGTGAGATCTTTGTGAGATCTTTGTGAGATCTTTGTGAGATGTCTCGCTGAATTTACAGAGAAAATTCGCTATCAAATTGCTGGCGGGAAATGGGTTGAGGGATTTCTAACCCTTCTCCGCCGAGGAGTGTAAGGGGTTGGCCATCTACGGACAGCCAAACGGAGGCGTCGGGATCGAGACTGGTGGCGGTGTACACCACTTGTCCGAGGCGTCCCATCATGGAGGCGCTACCGCCGCCGGAAGTAAACTCTTGGGATAGGTTGATGTGAATGCCGTCGTTGCGAACGCTGAGGTCTTTGAGTTGTGTTTCCGGAGGAATGGTGTTGAAGGCGTTGTTTTGTTCGGGGGTGTCGAGGAGGCGAGCGAACGCGGCGGTTAAAATGGCGTCGGGTTCGTCACTGCTGGTGTTAACCGTGACATCTACCGGGACTAACTCGAACGAGGTTCCCGCATCGCGCAGAAAATAGGCTTGAAGAGTTTTCTCGACCGTCGGCGCGTCGGGGGCTTGTGTCGTCTCGTCCGGGGTGGGCGCTTCGGACGGTGGGGCGTCAGGAGGGCTGTCGGGGGTGACTTGAGACGGGTTCGTCACGGTGGAGGTGTCTGGGTTGGTGTTGTTGCGCGTCCACCACGTCGCCGCCCCACCTGCGACGAGGACGACAGCAGCGATTCCAGCGACAATTCCAAGAGAGCGGCGGGTTTGACGTGGGTTGTCCATGACGAAGTTAGCTCCTAACAGTTAAAGCTGAATACTGACTCGGTTCGATCGCGCCGTTCCGAAATATCCTGAATTTTGCGCGATCTTCTCAGAAAAAACTACAGAATTTCACCGCAATTTTCCAGAACGAAACGGGAAAAGCGGCACTCGAGAATTGTCCTATCCTATCTTTTATCGATTTTTGACTGTCTTTTACAGTCTTTTACGGGGATTTCGCCAACGCCTCAGCGCAACATTCCCAGAATTTCGGCGGCGGCGCGATCGCAGACGCCAGCGGTTCCGATAGCTGCCCGCATTTCCCGATAGTCGTCGAGGGTTTGCTGACGGCGCTGGGGATTCGAGAGCAATTCTAAGGCTTCCCGTAAGATATTCTCGGGCGTCACCTCTTCTTGCAGCAGTTCCGGCACGATCGCTTTCATTTGTACCAGGTTCGGCGGCGACATGAAGGGAATGTCGAATCCGAGGAGTTTTCGGGCAATCCAGGCGGTGACGGGATGGACGGCGTAGATGACAATTTGGGGAACGTCGAGTAACGCCAGTTCCAGGTTCACCGTACCGGATTTGGTGATGGCGAGGTCGGCAGCGGCTAAGACCTCCGGGGTGCGATCGCTCGTCACCTCCGCCCGCAATCCGTACTCCAACACCGCACGTTCCACGTCGTCGCGATAGGTTTCCAACGACAGGGGAATCCAAAACCGCACCTGGGGCAATTTCTCCTGTAACCGTCGCGCCGCCTCGAACATCGGTGGCACCAGCGATCGAATTTCTTGACGGCGGGAGGCCGGCAGCAGGGCGACGGCGAAGGTATCCGCGTCAATCTTTAACGTAGCGCGGGCTGTGACGCGACTGGGGGCGTCCGCAAGGCGATCGACGAGGGGATGCCCCACCCAGGTCACTGACGCGCCTTTGGCTTCAAAATAACGGGCTTCCTCGGGAAAAATAGCCAGGAGGTGATCGCTGGTTTCGACCAATCGCAGGGCGTCGCGATCGCTCGGCGACCAGACCCAAGTTTGGGGGGCGATGTAGTACGCCACCGGAACTTGGGGAAAGCGGCGTTTGATTGCTTGTCCGATACTGAGGTTCGGCCCCATATAGTCGATGAGAACCACCAAATCGGGAGGACGGGCGGTTAACTCAGCGATAGCGCGTTTTTGAACTTGCAAGGTAGGCAGAACGAAGGGCAGGGACTCCAACAGTCCCACCGACCCGATTTCGCTCGTTTTGGCCAGCAGTTTCGCCCCGGCCTCCGCCATGCGATCGCCGCCCAAGGCTACGATATCCAAGTCGATACCCGCTTTTTCCCCTTGTCGGTACAGGGCTTCGACTAACAGCGACCCTTGCAAGTCTCCCGAGACTTCCCCAGTACTGATAAAAATGCGATAGCTCACGATCGATCCCCACTCCCCCGCCGGCGTCCGACGATGGGGCCTCGCCGTCCCGGTTGTAGCGACCCCCGCAGGAACGCCTGCAAGTGTTGCAGTTGCGGCGTGTCGGGCAACAGTTCCAATTGCTCGAGAGACTCTTCTAACGTCAGTTGAGAGCGATAGAGGATGCGAAACGCCTTTTTCAAGACTTTAAACAGTTGCCCCTCTTCGGCATCGGCGAGTCCGGCTCGTTTCAACCCCACTTGGTTGAGGGCGCGAACTCGGCTCGGGTTGCCTTCAACGAGCATATAGGGTGGAACGTCGCGATCGATGCGACTCATACCGCCCACCATGGCCAGCTGACCCACGTGAACGAACTGGTGAACGCCGACGACACCGCCAATCCGCGCTCCTAGTTCGACGCGCACGTGACCCGCCAGTTCGACGGCGTTGGTAATCACTACGCGGTCTTCAACGGTGCAGTTGTGGCCGACGTGAACGTAAGCCATCAGCAAGTTTTCGTTGCCGATGGTGGTGGTTTCGCCCGCTTGGGTGGCGCGGTTGATAGTAACGTATTCGCGAATGCGGTTGTCGTTGCCGATTTTGACGCCGCTGGCGGCGCCGTCGTATTTGAGGTCTTGGGGTTCTAAGCCAATGGCTGCACCCGGAAAAATATGGTTGCGTTCTCCGATTTCCGTATCGCCTGCGACGACCACGTGAGATTCGATCGTCGTGTCGCGCCCGACCTTAACGCGCTCGCCGATGACTGAATACGCTCCGACGCGGACGGTCGGGTGGAGTTGAGCGCTGGGGTGAATGACAGCGGTTGGATGAATCATCTTCTGTCTGGTAAAGCCGTGCGGGGAGACGGGATTGTTGAGGGCGCAAGCCGGACGAACTGGATGCCCGTCAGTTCGAGGGCGCGATCGCCAACCCCTCGCTTCGTCAATCGCTTAACTATTCGGTTAACAGCGAGAACATCAGTTCCCCTTCGGTGACGAGTTGTCCGTCTACTTCGGCACGGGCGCGCATTTTGCCAAACCGCCGACGCTTCGTCCACATTAACTCGACCGTCATAATCATGCGATCGCCGGGAACGACGGGGCGACGGAAGCGCACGCCGTCAATTCCGGCGAACATAAACAGTCCTTCGTCCATTTCCGGCATTTGCGTAAGGACGATACCGCCGACTTGGGCCATGGCTTCGACGATGAGAACCCCTGGCATTACGGGCTGACCGGGAAAATGACCTTGGAAATGGGGTTCGTTAATGGTGACGTTTTTAATCCCGACGGCTCGCTCGCCCGGGACGTATTCGATAATGCGATCGACCAAACTAAAGGGATAGCGGTGCGGGAGCAGTTGCTGGATTTGTTCGATCGTCAACACCGTTGGAGTCGGTTCGGACGGCGTTTCGACTGTGTTGGTCGAGTTCGATTTCACGGAATTCGTGTCGGTAAGTGCGGACATAGTTAGATTCGATCGCTGCTGAAATGCGAAATAGGGCTTTTCTGGCCTGCTGAATATCGAGGAACTGTCACCAAAACGGTGACAATCCTCGCTCTCGCAACCGTCGAGTCAATTGAACGTGCAGGCGGTGACTGGCTTTATAGGCGATAAAATGAGCCGCTGGAATCGTTCCGAGCAAGCTCAAATCTCCTACTAAGTCTAAAATTTTATGACGGGCTGGTTCATTTGCAAATCTTAGGGGAGGATTGAGCCAGCGTTGGTTGTTGCAAACGAGGGCGTTTTCGAGGCTTCCACCGCGAACGAGTCCGGCGGCTCTGAGTCGTTCGACATCTTCGGCTAAACCGAAGGTTCGCGCTGGGGCGATCGCTTGCCCAAAGTCTTCTTGTTGGGGCGTCCAACTATACCACTGGTTGCCGATGGGACTCGCGGCAAAGTCGATACCGTAGCTGAATCGCACTTCGGGAGAGGGGAGCGCCGCCACGAAAGCCTCACCGTCGCGAACCCACAGGGGATCGTCTAGGGTTCGGACGGCGGCGGTTGGGGATTCGGTTCCTCCGGCGCCATCGATCGCGTCAATCCACGGTTTGGCCGATCCGTCAAGCAGTGGAATTTCTGCACCGTCGATTTCGATGCGGGCGCGATCAATGCCTCGTGCGGCTAAAGCGGCGAGGAGATGTTCGACGGTTCGCACGCTGGCTTCTCCCGCCGCTAGTTCGGTCGACAGTTGGGTTTGACTGACGGCGGCGATGTCGGCGGGAATCCTGGGGGTTCCCGCTAAGTCGATGCGGACGAAATATCGCCCTTCTCCGGCTTCGGCGGGAAGGACGCGCACTCGTGTGGTTTGTCCGGAGTGCAAGCCAATCCCCCTTTGCTCGAATCCCTGATTCAAGGTCGATCCGCCTCGAACGATCGCGAGGGATGGGTTGGGTCGTTTTGGGGGTTTTTCTTCTGTTTTAAACATGGTGGTTTGATGGGGTAAAAAAATATTTCTCTGCCGTCGTTTCAATTGAGCGATCGCGAAAGGATTAATTCACACCTGTTTGCTAAACCTATATTGCTAAAACTATCAATTTTTAAGGATTTTTATTTAGATCAAAACAAACTTTTTAGGGTTTATTTTTGGCTTAAAAATTATCAACAATTAACAGAAATATACTCACAAAATAGACACAGATAATACAGAAGTTTTGGCGATTTTATCGCGTTGAAGTTCGATTCAAAAACAGGGTATTCGGAGATTACGGTGTAATTTGTAAATTGGCATACAAAATTTGGGTAGGGGCGCATCCCCCCTTCTATACAATCTGCTTATCACCTCAAACTCCGAAGACCCCAAAAACAGGTAATCAAAAACAGGCAAAAAACGGGATGAGTTGGGTTTTGCTGGCGCTCAACCCAACCGACAAATTAAACTCTCAATTCAACGAACAATCAGTATTTAGAATCGCTGACCGATGCCGAAGTGAAAGCGATTGTCGCCGTCGTCGTTGATGCCGAAATCGATACGAATCGGACCGATGGGAGATTGAACGCGAAGTCCTGCCCCGTAACCGAATCCCGAACCGGGTTTGTCGCGAATTCCCGCCGGATCGCCGGGAACGTCGCCTCCGGTTCCCAAATCGCTACCCACGTCGAAGAAGAGGACGCCACTCAAAATCGAAAAGATAGGAAAACGATATTCTGCCGTGGCTTGAACGAACGATCGCCCGGTTCCCAACGCCCCTTCGGCATAGCCGCGAACGGAGTTGACGCCGCCGAGAACGAAAGCTTCATAGGGAGGCATGTCGCCGATAATCGTCCCCGCTTGTACGTTAAAAGCTAAGGCTTCCGGGCCGTCGGTAAAGTTTAAAAATTCAACGGGGAAGTAATAGCTGTAACTCCCACGTACCCGGTTGTAAAACACATCGGGATCGAAGGGAATCGCCTGTTCGGTACTGAAGCTGACGCGGTAGCCTCGTGTGGGATCGAGGGGGTTGTTGCGGCGATCGCGGGCGATTCCGAAGCGCAGGCTGGGAATAAAGTCGGTACCGTCTTCGCTGGCGGACAGTAAGTTTCCGTCTTCGTCGCGGGGTTCTCGATCGCCGTCAGCGTCGCGAATGGTGACTTCTTGGACTTCTAAGCCTAACGAGGCTGTCCAGGCTTGGCGAGTCCTAAACACATCTCGCGTGAGGGGACGAGTGAAGGTGACGGCGCCGCCGATGCGATCGATCCGAGGGCGATCGCCGTTGTCGAGTTCCACTTCTCTCTGATCGGGGCCGCTATCGAACACCAAGGAGATCGATCGCCGCCGGAACAAGTTGACGTTATAGGCGGTGCGATAGGGATCGCCGCCAATCCAAGGATCGGTAAAGTTAACGTCGAAGAACAAGCCCCGCGTCCCCAACTGTACCTCCGCCCCCAAAATCTGATTGTTTCCGCCGAGGTTCTGTTCTTGGAAACTGACAGTTCCGAAGAAACCGCCAACGGAACTAAACCCGCCCCCAGCGGCGATCGATCCGAAACTTCCTTCAATAACGTTAATCACCAACACCGCTTGACGGGGATCGGTTCCCGGTTCGAC
Organism: Baaleninema sp.; assembly: GCF_049974805.1. Lineage (NCBI taxonomy): Bacteria > Bacillati > Cyanobacteriota > Cyanophyceae > Oscillatoriales > Oscillatoriaceae > Baaleninema > Baaleninema sp. The sequence goes on along the minus strand of NZ_JBNGCO010000078.1, from coordinate 5,291 downwards.
GGAGAGGTTCACGTCCTCGAACAGTCCCAAGCCGAAAATCCGCTGTAAGTCCCGTTGAATCACATCGCGGTTGAGGACATCTCCCGGTTGCGATCGCATCTCCCGAGTAATAATAAATTCGCGAGTGCGTCCGTCAACGGGTTCTCCGTCTTCGTCGACGAGTTCCCCTTCTTCGCTGAGGAAGCGAATTTCAATATCTTCAATACGTCCCTCAGCCACGTCCAAAGTAACGACGCCGTCCTCGGAGACGGTAGGCGGGGCGATAAGTCCTTCTTCGGGAACGGGGGGGTCGATGACTTGCGCCAAAACGTATCCGTTGGTTTGATACCACTGGTTCAACTCTTCGATTCCCCGTTGGAACTCCCGCAGGTTGAGGATGTCGCCGTAGGACTCCCCGAAGATTTCGTCGAGTTTCTCTTGGGTTAAAACTTGGTTGTTGCGGGCGGTGACGCGGTTGAGGGTGGGGTTCGGTAAGACTTCAAAGATGACGCGCACCCCTAGGGGCGTTTCTTCGGCCTGAGGTTCGACGCGACCGAAAAATCCTGTGGTGTAGATGGCGTCGACGTCTTCTTGAAGTTGGCTAGAGGTGGTGGTGCGCCCCGGTTGGGTGCCGATGGTGTCGTAGACCAATTCTTGGAGATCCTGGGGAATCTCTTGTCCGCCAGGGCCTCTCACCACCACTTCGGAAACCAGGACTTGTGGCTGTTGCTGGGGGGTCGTTTCGGCTGGGTTTTGCGCCTGTTGTGTCGGTTTTGGGGGAGATGCGCTCGAGGCGGCCATCTCGAGAGCCGGAATTTCGAGGGCGATGGTCTCAGCATCGCGAGACGGTTGGCCGATTTCCACCGACTCGACGCCTTCAACCGAACGGTTCGAGAACTCCTCGCTTTCTCCGGAGTCGGTGAGTTCTGTTTCTAACTGAATGTCGAATTCGGTTTCGAGTTCAGGGTCTAATTCAGTGTCTGAGTCTGTCTCGAATTGAGGGTTGGACTGGGTGTCTGAGTCGGCCTCGAACGCCGTCTGTACGATGTCGCTGTCGCGGTCGATCGCGTCCGAGGGTTTGAGGGGCGTCGTCGCAGTCGGAGCCGGTTTTTCGGGTGAGGTGTCAGTGGGGGCGAACGGCCGTTGGCCCCGAGCTTTGTACTCTGAGGTATCGATCGCGATCGCCGACTCGTTCGGAGCGATCGATCGCGCCTCTTTCGCGTAAGTCACGTTTCCCTGGACGAAGGCGATCGCCACCGGCCAAATTGTTAACCAAGACCACTTGAGTCTGTCCACGATTGTCTTTTTCCTCCACACACGAAATCCCGGCATCCATCAAACGTCCGGACGGTTGGTCTAAAGTCGGTCGAGCTAAAGTCGGTCGCTTTAAACTGTACTCGGTTTCCCTGACGTTTTTGGATTAGGTTGCCGCATTCGACGACGCCTCAACTTGTGCGAGAACGCGCTCTAATACCTGTTCGTAGGCGGATTCGACTTGTCCTAGGTCTTGTCGGAAACGGTCTTTATCCATCACGCGCCGTTCGGGATCGCTTTCCCGCCGATCCCACAACCGACAGGTATCGGGACTGATTTCGTCGGCTAAGACGATTTGACTGTCTGAGGTGGTGCCAAATTCGAGTTTGAAATCGACGAGGGTAATCTCGCAACTGGCGAAAAACTCTGACAGGTGACGGTTGACGGTTAACGCCAGTTCCCGCAAGCGATCGATTTCCTCCGGCGTCGCCAGGTTCAGCAACCGCAGGCGATCTCTCGTTAACAAGGGGTCGCCCAACTCGTCGTTTTTATAGAAAAACTCCACCAGCGGCGGATCGATTTCCGTTCCCAGGGTAATTCCGGTTTGACGACAGAGACTTCCGGCGGCTACGTTGCGGACGACCACTTCTAGGGGAACGATTTCCACCGCTTTCACGTGCATCCGGTCGATGGCGGGGGTGTCCAACCAATGCGTCGGAACGCCGCAGGCTTCGAGGCGTTGGAACAGATGAGTAGAAATGGCGCAGTTGATTTCCCCTTTGCGGACGATCGTACCCCGTTTGGCGGCGTTGAAGGCCGTGGCGTCGTCTTTGAAGTGAGCGACGAGAACTTCAGGATCGTCGGTGGCGTAGAGGATTTTGGCTTTGCCTTCGTACAGCTTTCGATCGGCGGACATGAATTTCAGCTTCGGTGCTTGTAGTGGAGCGGCCGCTCTGCCCCAAGGCAGGGGTCTGGCTTCACAATTCTATACTGATTCCTGTTTTTTGGATTGATACGGGGTTCGATTTCCCTCAATCTCTTCACCGAGGGGCTACGTCCCGTTTTCGCGATCGAAGGGTTTGACGGGTAGCACTACGGTAAATTCTGCGCCCCGTTCTACTTCGGACTGGACGTGAATGCTGCCGCGATGGTTTTCGATAATTTGATAGCAAATGGCCAGTCCTAACCCCGTTCCGGCGCCGACGGGTTTGGTAGTAAAAAACGGATCGAAGATTTTTTCGATCAGTTTTGGTGGAATTCCCCGGCCGTTATCGCGAATTCGCACGCAGACGCGATCGCCGTTCAAGGGTTCGGTCGAGACGATTATTTTCGGCTCTTTGAGCGGCGTCTCGATGGCGGAGGTTTCTATCGATCTCTCGCTAACTGCATCAATGGCGTTACACAGCAAATTCATCCAAACCTGGTTCAGTTGCGCCGGATAACAGTAGGTTTTGGGTAACGTTCGATAGTCTTTAACGATTTCGATATGGCCTTGAATGCGATGGTTGAGAATCACCAAGGCGCTATCGAGACCTTCTTGGAGATCGACCCGTTTGAACTCGGCTTCGTCGAGGCGAGAGAAATTCCGCAGCGACAACACGAGTTTTAAAATTCGCTCGGCGCCGATTTTCATCGAATCGATGATTTTCGGCAAATCGGAGGCGATAAAATCGAGGTCGATCGCTTCGATTTCCGCTTCTAAATTGGGAGTTAAATCGGGGATTTCTTCTCGATATAACTGCATTAAACCCAACAAATCTTTCACGTAATTGTCAGCGTAAGCTAAGTTGCCGTAGATAAAATTAATGGGGTTGTTGATTTCGTGAGCCATCCCCGCCACCATTTGCCCGAGGGCGTACATTTTCTCGGATTGAATCAGGTGGGCTTGGGCTTTTTGTCGCTCTCGCAGGGCTTCTTCGAGTTGTTGGGTTTGCTCGCGCAAGCGGCTTTCGCTGCGACGCAGGGCTTCTTCAGACTGTTTGCGATCGGTGATATCGATTCCCACCGCCACCGTCGCCCGTCCTTCGTCGTATTTTTGGGCGGCGATGATGTAGTAGCGATCGACACCGCGAACGTTGGCTTGGATGACTTGGGATGAATATAAATCTTCGTTGTGGAGGAACGCTCGCACGAACTCCACGAATTCGGGGCTGTTTTTCAGAAAGCCCAGTTCCTTACCTACGAAGGTTTCCGGCGGCATATTATAGCTGGCAGCCAGATGGCGGTTGACGCCGAGATAGCGCCCGTCTGCGCTAATCCACGAGACGAAACCGGGAACGGCGTCTAATACCGCTCGTAGTTGCTCCCTCGCCCGCTGGACTTCTCGGGCGTCGGCGTTCCGTTTGGAGAGGGGACGGGCGACAATACAACTATAAGGCTTGTCGGTCTCGACGATATAGCTGGTAGTCGTTTCCACGGCGATGGGAGCGCCCGTCACCGTGATATAGGTTGTATCCCGTTCGATCGCGCCGTTTTCTTGTAACTCGTTCCAGTAACTTTCCCAATCTTCCTTGGTTAATTCGGCATCGATTTGCCAAATTTTTTGAGAAAGAAGTTCGTTTCGTTCCCAGTTGAGTAGACGAGAAGCCGCTTGGTTCGCGTAAAAAATCTCGGCGTTGCTGTCGGACAAGAATACAGCATCTGCCATGCGATCGAGCGACAACTGAGCGAGTTGCCCGATTTCAACGCTCGAGGATTTCAAATCTCGCATGACAAGTCTCTGGCAATTGTAGTTGAGGCATTGAGGAGGCGGATACAGAAACCACGCCTATTGTTTCGTATCTTAACACCTCTCCCGAGAGCGAGTAGACCGTGAAATCGCGGGTTTAACGGACAAATAACGGCAATACTAGAATGACGAAGTAATACACTAACGGCGCGGTGAATACATAGCTATCGGTTCGATCTAAAATGCCGCCGTGACCGGGAATTAACTGCCCCGAATCTTTCACCCCGGCGTCCCGTTTCATCATGGACTCGGTGAGATCTCCCATGAGACTGGCTAACCCGATGGCTAATCCCATCAGGGCCCCGGATATCGCCCAGAGGGGCCATCCGAGACACCAAGCCCCGAAGGCACCGACGGCGGTACTGCTGGAAATGCCAAAAATCGCACCCTCGACGGTTTTCTTGGGACTAACAGCCGAGAGGCGAGTGCGTCCGAAGGTTTTACCGAAAAAGTACGCTCCGATGTCGGCCGCCCAAATGCAACCAAAGGCTAAGAGGGTGATGCACAAGCCTTGGGGGAGATTGTTCAAAAATTGGAAAGACGACCCGTTCTCGAAGAAGGGGACGGAACTGGCGACGACGGTGCGATCGAAGGGTAAGGGGACGAGATCGAGTTCGACGCGCAGGCGAATCCAGTAACTCGGTAGCAAACCGCCGTAAAACAGCCCCAAAATGGATGTAGAAATATCGGCGATCGAGGCCAGTTTGGGTTGAAACAGCAAATACGCGCAAATCAGACCGCCCGCCACGGGAAAGGCAACGCTGACTAAATCCGGAGCGATCGCCGCCGTGAGCAGCAAGACTTGCGACAGGACGAAGGTGGTTTTGGCGGCGGGGGCGATGCCTTTGGCCGTGACGAGTTGGAAGTATTCTCGCTGACCGAGAAAGACGATCGCGCCGAAGAAGACAACAAAGTACCACCCACCTAAAACGATCGCCGCCAACGCGACGACGATCGCGACAATTGCACTAACAAGCCTAGCCCAAGACATATTGATGTATCGCTGTTCGGAATTGGAAAAATCGGGGAAAACACCACGGCAACTCGATCTTCTCCTGTCGAGACCGTTGCCTGCGTAATCTTAAGATTAAAAACACATTAAGAAAAAAATAGCCCCAATCTATCCATTGTCGCATGTTTTGCAAGGTTCGATCCGGGCTTTTGAGAAGGGAGATGGGGAAATTTCACATCATCCCATCATCCCATCACCTCATCATCCCATCACCTCATCATCCCATCATCCCATCATCCCATCATCCCATCACCTCATCATCCCATCCCCTCATCGAAAATTTTGGGTTTGAAACCCCGCCCTTCTAGGGCGGCTTTA
>NZ_JBNGCO010000077.1:0-24775 GCF_049974805.1 Baaleninema sp. | reverse complement strand
CCTAACCCCCCTTATTAAGGGGGGAACTCAAGGGGGGATAGGAATGGTCAAAAATCGACGGTTAGCCCGTGCTATCAGTCAACAAGGCTGGCGAGAGTTCCGAACTCTGTGCGAGGCTAAATCGGAAAAGTTCGGGCGAGATTTTCGGGTCGTTGACCGATGGGAGCCTACGAGCCAAGTTTGCTCGGAGTGTGGCTTCCGATGGGGCAAATTAGACCTATCGGTGCGTTCGGTTGTGTGCTTGAGCTGTGGAGCCGAGCATGACCGAGACGAGAACGCGGCGAGAAACATAGAAATGGTCGGCATGGGGCATCGGCACGACCTAAAACGGACGGGGAGCGACTGTAAGACTACTTCGGTAGCACGTTGCGTCGAACCGTCAAGAATCACGCCCGGCTTCAGCGGGCGTGAGTATGTCAACTCCTACATGGGACAGCTTAAGCCGCCGGATTTTGCGGAAAAGCGAGCGTTTTCTCGATAGTCTACGGGACAGTCGATGACGACGGGTACGTCTTGTTCTAGGGCTTCGCGCAAGATGGGAACGAAGGATTCTGTGGATTCGACACGATAGCCTTTTAAGCCCATGCTTTCGGCAAATTTCACGAAGTCGGGATTGCTGAATTCGATGAAGGACGATCGCCCGTAATGGGCTTCTTGTTTCCACTCGATCAATCCGTAACCGCCATCGTTGAAGATAATCGTCACGAAGGGGGTTCCGACACGCAAGGCGGTTTCGAGTTCTTGGCAGTTCATCATGAACCCGCCGTCTCCTGTGGCGGCGACGATTTTACGGTCGGGATACACCAGTTTGGCCGCCATTGCGCCGGGAATGGCTATTCCCATGGCGGCGAATCCGTTGGAAATCAAGCAGGTGTTGGGGCGATCGCAGTGGTAGTGACGGGCAATCCACATTTTATGCGCTCCCACGTCGGAAATGACGATGTCGTCGGGGCCCATGACTTGCCGCAGGTCGTAGATGAGTTTCTGGGGTTTGATGGGAAATTCGAGATCGTTGGCGTACTGTTCGTAATCGGCCCGGATGTCGTCGCGCAAGGAAACGGCGTGGGGTTCGGGTTTGCTGGATCGATCGGAACGACGCAGAATTTCGTTGAGGGAGTCGGAAATATTCCCCACCACTTCCACTAGGGGGATGTAGCTGCTGTCAATTTCGGCTGAGGTGGTGCTGATGTGAACGATGGGAATCTTCCCGTCTGGATTCCATTTTTTGGGTGAATATTCCACTAAGTCGTACCCCACCGCGATCACTAAGTCGGTGTTGTCGAAGCCGCAGCTAATGTAGTCCCGCTGTTGTAATCCCACGGTCCACAAGGCCAGTGGATGGGTGTAGGCGATCGCGCCTTTCCCCATAAAGGTATTCGCGACGGGGATGTTCAACCGGGTGGCGAACTCTGTCAGGGCGTCGCTGGCGTGGTCGCGAATTGCGCCGTTTCCGACTAAAATTAACGGGTTGTTCGCCCGCGAAATGGCTGTGGCTGCGTTGTTGAGACTCTTGTACGACGCATACATTTTCTCTTTTTTGTCGCACTTCAACGGCGCACCTTCGACGGGCATGGCGGCGATGTTTTCGGGTAAGTCGATGTGAACTGCCCCCGGTTTTTCTTGTTGCGCCCGTTTGAAGGCTTTCCGCAGGATTTCCGGGGTGTTGCTGGGGCGGACGATTTGGGAGTTCCATTTGGTGACGGGGGCGAACATGGCCACCAGGTCGAGATATTGGTGGGATTCGATGTGCATGCGATCGGTTCCCACTTGTCCTGTAATCGCCACTAAGGGCGCACCGTCGAGGTTGGCGTCGGCTACGCCTGTCATGAGGTTGGTTGCGCCGGGTCCGAGGGTAGATAGACAAACCCCCGCTTGTCCGGTTAGGCGTCCGTAAACGTCCGCCATGAACGCCGCCCCTTGTTCGTGACGGGTGGTGATGAATTGGATTGGAGACTCTCGCAGGGCTTCGAGAACCTGCATGTTTTCTTCTCCGGGCAAGCCGAAGACGTATTTTACGCCTTCGTTTTCGAGGCAATTGACCAGTAGTTCGGCCGTGTTCATGTGACCCCCTTTTCTGTGTTTGGGTATGGGATTGGATGTGAAATGGGATGAGGAAATGGGAACGTTTGGACGGGTTCCCACCGCCCGTTAAAATTCGGTTTGGATAAATTGCATTTAATGGAGCATTCAATGGATTCGATCGAACGGGTTCGGCGTTCGTTTCGATAACGGTGTTTCGCCCTCGCTGTGTTTCCACGACAAGCCTTCCACCCCCCGTTTCTTTTCCGAACATTCCTGACATTTCACCCTTAACTGGGGTCAGGGAGGACGGAAATAGAGGGTTGGAAACGAGGGCGAACCCGTTGGTTATCGAACTCACGTGCGTTAATGCCCGATCCAAATTGTTTTTATGTTGACAAATTCTTGGATACCTTGAACACCTAATTCGCGCCCATATCCAGATTTCTTGATACCGCCGAAGGGCAACCGGGGATCGGATTTAACTAAACCGTTGATAAAGACTGCCCCGGCTTCGAGTTCGTTAATAAACTGTTGTTGTTCGGCTTCTACCGCCGTCCACGCACTGGCGCCCAAGCCGTAGGGGACGCTGTTGGCTAGTTCGATCGCGTCGTCGATCGACTCCACCCGAAACAGTAACGCCACTGGACCGAAAAACTCTTGGTCGTAAGCTGGGGTTCCCGGCGGAATGTCGGCGATAATCGTGGGCGGGTAATAGTTCCCGGGGCGATCGGGCAATTCCCCGCCGATTAAAACCTTTGCCCCTTTGTCTTTGCAAGCTACAACCTGTTCGTGCAGTTCGTCGCGAATTCCCGGTGTTGCCAGCGGCCCGATGTCAGTGTCTTCTGACATGGGATCGCCTAGGGTGAGATTTTGGAATTTCGCCAGGAGACGTTTTTGGAATTCGTCGGCGATCGCATCGTGGACGATAAATCGTTTGGCTGCAATGCAAGACTGTCCGCTGTTCAACATCCGCGCTGTGACAGCGGTACTTACCGCCGCTTCCAGGTTCGCGCTTCCCATGACGATAAAGGGATCGCTTCCCCCCAGTTCCAGAACGGTTTTCTTCAGGTTTTTTCCGGCGCACTCGGCTAAACTCATTCCGGCGTATTCGCTTCCCGTCAGGGTGGCGGCGCAAACGCGATCGTCGGCCACCACTTTCGCCACTTGACTCGCGCCGATGAGAAGGGTTTGAAACGCCCCGGAGGGAAATCCGGCTTCGGTGAAAATTTCTTCAATGGCTAAGGCGCATTGCGGCACGTTGGAAGCGTGTTTGAGAAGTCCTACGTTTCCCGCCATCAGTGCGGGGGCGGCGAAGCGAAATACCTGCCAGAAGGGGAAGTTCCAGGGCATGACGGCTAATACCGCCCCCAGGGGATGGTAACTGACGTAACTGAAGCTGGCGTCGGTTTGAACCGGAATGTCCGCCAGGAATTCGGCGGCATTGTCGGCGTAGTACCTGCATACTAGCGCACATTTGTCAACCTCTTTTATGGCGCTTTTGAGGGGTTTTCCCATTTCCAGGGTCATGAGTTCGCCGAATTTGGCGCGATCGCGCTCCAAGATGTCGGCGGCCGCCCGCAGCCATTTCGATCGCTGTACCATCATCGTGCGGCGGTATTGTTTGAAGGTGCGATCGGCGCGATCGAGTTTGCGGTCTAACTCCTCATCAGTCAAAGGTTGGAAAGTTTTGACCGTTTCCCCCGTGGCGGGATTAATTGTCGCAATACCCATAATGTCGTGTCCTTTGCGCGGTACTCGGCGACGTTCAGCTAACGTCCCAGTTGATTCGGCTTCGACGCTCGTTGAATTGCAGCGAAAATCGGTACGTCGAATCCGAAGGATCTTTCACCATTGTCAGTGGTTGAGTGGGGCGTCTTTACCAAATCTTTACAAAAATCAAAATTGTTAACAGTTGATAATTAATAATTGTTGATAGGGAACGGGAAACAAGGTTCCCTCACCTCATCACCCCATCATCTCATCACCTCATCACCTCCCTATCTCTCGATAGATGACGCTCCCAATCGAGGATGGTACGATAACGGCATCTGATGTTTTGTTTCAGAGGGCTTTTCTTCCATGAGCGATTCGATCGATCGCGAAACCAACTATCAATCTTCAGAAACGCCCGAGGCGTCTGAGTCTCAGCCCGAATCCAATACTGAATCCAACACTCAATCTCAAACTCAATCGAGTCCCCCCAACGACACGAGTTTTGAAGAGTTCCGTGTCAGTGGCGATACGTTAATCTCGAAAATTCAAGAACTCGTCCACCAAGGAAACGTGCGACGGGTCATCGTCAAAACTGAAGACGGAAAAACCCTGTTTGAAGTCCCCCTCACGGTCGGACTGGCGGGGGCGACGCTGGGAACGCTGCTGTTTCCGCCGCTGGCGGTGGTCGGCGCCCTCGGTGCGGTCGTCGCACGGTTGACTCTGGTGGTCGAACGCCAAGCATGAGGGGATGAGGGGATGAGGGGATGATGAGATGATGGGATGAGGGGACGATCTGAAATTTTCTTCCAATCTCCCAATCTCCCCCTCTCCCTTGCTCTCTCGCTCAAAGAATTCAGACCAACTCCGGTTCCCGGTCTTCGAGAACTTGCCAAACGCAGCGAAGCAGTTCGTCGAGGCCGGTTTTGGCTACGGCTGAGACTCGAAAAATAGGGTACGGTGATTCGGGTTGGAGCGATCGCGCAATTTCTTCGAGTTCCTCTTCTGTTCGATCGATCGCGTCTAACTTATTTAACGCGATAATCTGCGGTCGCTCTTCCAAACCACGACCGTAAGCCAGCAATTCTTCGCGAATCACGTGATAGTCCGCGATGGGGTCTTCCGCCGTCCCGTCGATGAGATGCAGTAAAACCCGCGTCCGTTCGATGTGGCGAAGGAACTCGTGACCTAATCCCAATCCTTCATGAGCGCCTTCAATCAACCCCGGAATGTCGGCGAATACCGTTCCGTCTCCTGTGGGTTTGCGGACGACGCCCAGGTTGGGAATGAGTGTCGTAAATGGATAATCGGCGATTTTCGGACGGGCGGCGGACAATACCGAGATTAACGTGGATTTTCCGGCGTTGGGCAGTCCGATGATGCCCACTTCTGCCAACAGTTTCAACTCTAACCGCAGTTGGCGAATGCGTCCCGGTCGTCCTTCCTGGGCGTATTCTGGGGCGCGGTTGCGGTTGCTGAGATAGTGGCGGTTTCCGTTTCCGCCCCGTCCTCCTTCGGCGATGCAAACAGTTTGTTGGGGTTCTACGAGGTCGGCGACGACTTCTCCGGTTTCTAAATCGTAGGCGACCGTACCACAGGGAACTTCGAGGTATCGATCGCTCCCCGAGGAACCCGTACAGTTATTCGGTCCGCCCCGTTTTCCATCTTCGGCTTTAAAGCGATGGGAATATTTGAAATCTAACAGAGTTTGCAGGCGTTCGGTCGCCACGAGATACACCGAACCGCCGCGTCCGCCGTCGCCCCCCGCCGGACCGCCTGCGGGAACGTATTTTTCGCGGCGGAAGGCGACCATTCCATCGCCGCCTTTTCCGCCTTCAACTTCAATTTCAATGCGATCGATAAATTGCATTCTCGCTACTTAGAGGGGGAGCCAGGGAACAGTGAACAGTGAACAGTGTACGGGAGCTTCCGGAGAGGGGGAGAGGGGTGGAATCGTAGGGTGTGTGACGCGGCGAGCAAATGGGGGGCGAAGTCCGATCGATGTTGTATTACCGCGTCACGCACCGCCCCATCCCATCATCCCATCACCTCATCATCCCATCACCTCATCATCCCCTCATCCCCTCATCACAAATACGGCGTGACGTCTTCGCCTTTTTCGTCGGCGAGATAGGATAACGCCCGGAAGCGCAAGCCGACTAACTGCTCGTAAAGGGGATTCAGCTTGCACATAGCGGGGATGTGAACGACTTTCTTTCCAAACAGCGTGATATCGCGCTCGAAGGGACACTGAGACGGAATCATCCGACAGAGAAATTTTGCCACTTTGGGATCGTGCAGTTCGACGTTATCCAACCAGCTTCGCACGGGCGCCAAAACGTCTATTTTAGCACTGTCTTTCGGTTTTTGGTCTAAGGATACTGCACTGGACGGCGCGTTATCCAATTGTTCTCGAGCGGCGAGTTCTTGAAGGTCTTCGAGTTCTTCGAGTTCTTCGAGGGTGTAGCGGAGGGCGTCGAGGGCGTCGGGACGAAGGTTTAACGCTTCACAAAAATCGTGAAGGACTTTATCTTCTGTTTTGGTATATACGCCGTCTGCAATGGCGACCATGACCGCCGTGCGGAGAAAGTTTTCCGCTACCTCGGGGTCGTCTCCCAAGGTCTCGGCCAGTTCTTCGGGGGAAATGGGTTCCGGTTCGGCGGCGCGTTCGGCGATGTCGGATTCGCCGTGAGTCAGTTCGGCGATGACTTGTCGTTCGGTGTCGTCGAAGTTCCCGTCCGCCCAGGCGACCGCCAGCAAGCCTCGCAACCAAACTTGGGTGCGATCGCTCTTCTGGGGAGATTGACTCGTACTCGTCATAAAATTTTACCTGTTATTTACGTCTATCCCAGTTTTTGTTAAAATTGGCGGTTTTGTTGGCGCTGGTCTCGTGTCCCCACAAGAATTTACACTGTTTCTGGTTTCGATTTTAACCAACACCCTCGGTCAGTTTTTGCTGAAAGCGGGGGCGTTGAAACTCGGGGCGACGAATCCCACGTCTGTTATGGGTTTCGTCGTCGGTGTTTTTTTAACGCCAGAGTTGTTAACGGGCTTGGTCTGTTACGGTCTCGGTGCGATGGCGTATATTTTACTGTTAACCCGAGTCAACCTCAGCGTCGCCGGCCCCGCTACGGCCTTAGCTTACGTTACCGCCGTTCTCCTGGGTCATTTCGTTTTTAAAGAAAGTCTTTCGAGCGATCGCCTGTTTGGAATCGCCTTAATCGTCTGCGGCGTCCTCATCGTCGTCAGTCGCCGTTCTTGAGGTGATGGGATGGGGAGATGAGGTGACGGGATGATGAGGTGATGGGATGGGGAGATGAGGTGATGGGATGATGAGGTGATGGGATGATGGGATGGGGCGGTGCGTGACGCGGGAATCCCATGAGCCTGACTTCGGCCTGATTTTCTAACCCGCGTCACGCACCCTACGGCTGTTCGCTGTGCGCTGTAAACGCTTCCCAGGCTTGGGTGACGAGGTTTCGCAGCCAGTCTCGTTGGTGGGCGTCGAGGAGGCGATGGTCGGCCAGGACTTCGGTGGTGAGGTCGTCGAGGGTTTTTCCGCGATCGCGGGCGATTTTGATGGTTCCGGCGATCGCAGAGGCGACGACTTCCGGACTGACTGGCTCTCGCTCCAGTTCGAGCATTTGTTGAAGGGTCTCTGGGATAGGATAATTCATGTTGGTGAGGTGAGTGCTTGGGCGGCGGCATCGACTTGGTTCAAGAAAGCGGGGAATCGATTACAGTCTTTATAAGGAGGGTTCCCTTGAGTCCTGGGACTCCCGCTCTGACTTGCATTTGGACTTTACTTTTTGGTTTTTGTTTGTTTTTAATTGGTTTTTAAATTTCGATCGAAGGCAACCCGACCGATGAAACAGCTTTTGTATTGGGAAATTCCGACCCCCGACACCGCCGCCGTCCGTCAGTGGCTACAGCAAACCTGGCGATCGCCGATGGGTGAAAAAATCGCGACGCCGGACGGGTTTCGCCTGCGCTTGACCCCGGACGAGGAACTCTCGGTTTTCGTCTGGTCGCTACAGCGAACCACCTATTTGAAGGTCTTTCGCTGGGCAGAGCGTCCGATTTCTGGTGAAGCGAAGATCGTCGCGCAATTGAAACGGGATGCAATGGATAGGTTCCCGCCTCAATATCCCGAACCACCGGAAATCGATTTGTCGAAACAGTCGATATTTGAGGCACTTTTACCATACTATCCGGAAACAGTCAAGTATTTTCAAGAAATTCCTAACGGCGAGTACGATTTGACCCGCGTGTACTGGTGGGAAAAACGCTGGCGGGAAGGGGTTCGCAATCCCCAACAGCCGAAAGCGGTGGTGGAATTTTCCGGTTCGCCTTCAGAGTCTCATACATCGTCTAATACATCCTCGAGTCTGTCGCCGGACTACGATCTGATTTATCTTGGCGGGGCGTTGGGGGTGATTCATGCGGCGGTGATGGCGCGGTTGGGCTATCGGGTGTTACTCGTGGAACGGTTGCCCTTCGGACGCATGAACCGGGAATGGAACATCTCTCGGGACGAGTTTCAAAGTCTCATTGATTTGAAGCTGTTTGCGCCTGAAGAATTCGAGAGCGTCATTGCTTGCGAGTACGTTGATGGGTTCAATAAGTTTTTCGACGCTAACAATCCCCCTAAGAGTAAGGCGAAGGTTCTCCATACGCCGAAAGTTCTCAATATTGCGATCGATGCGGAAAAACTCCTGCAAATTTGCGGCGACAAGCTGAAAGCTGCTGGGGGGACGATTTGGGACGAAACGGAATTTACGACGGCGGAGATTGATAGCGATCGAGCCACGGTGAACCTCACTCACCTCCCCACGGGAGAGACGAAACAAGCCAGCGCCCGGCTCCTCGTGGATGCGATGGGGAGTGCCTCCCCCATTGCGTGGCAACTCAACGGCGGACGCACGTACAATAGCGTCTGTCCGACGGTGGGGGCGGCGATTTCTGGCGGCTTTCCGTCTGGGGTGTGGGATACGCAGTACGGCGACGTTCTCCACTCCCACGGCGATATTTCTCGAGGACGTCAGTTGATTTGGGAGTTGTTCCCCGGACGAGATGGGGAACTGACGATTTATCTGTTCCACTACCATCAGATTCACCCGGACAACCCCGGCTCGCTGTTGGAGATGTACGAGGACTTTTTCCATATTCTGCCGGAGTACCGTCGCTGCGATATGGAACAGTTGCAGTGGCGTAAAGCGACGTTTGGCTATATTCCCGGTCATTTCAGCCAGGGTAGTCGCGATCGAAAAGTGGCATGGGATAGGCTGGTAGCCATCGGCGATGCGGCGTCGTTGCAGTCGCCGTTGATTTTTACCGGGTTCGGGTCTCTGGTTCGCAATATGGAACGGCTGACGCGGCTGTTGGATACGGCGTTGAAATACGATCTGTTGGATGGGGAGAATCTCGATCGCATCCGCGCTTATCAAAGTAATGTCGCGGTGACGTGGCTGTTCTCGAAGGGAATGATGGTTCCGACTGGGAAAACCATCGCCCCGGAACGAGTCAACTCCATGTTGAACGTCTTTTTCGGCTTGTTGGCTGAAGAACCGTCCCAGGTGGCTGATACCTTTATTAAAGACCGAACCAGTTGGCTGATGTTCAACCGTTTGGCGTTGAAGGCGGCCTGGCGCAATCCCGAGTTGCTGGTGTGGATTTGGCAACTGGCCGGACCTTGGGATATGCTGCGCTGGACCGGTAGCTATCTCAACTTTACTCGGGAGGCTTTTGTTGGTTGGATTCTCGGTTGGATTCCCCGCTTCAGCCGTTGGGCGCAACCTTGGGCGGAAAAACGCTTTCCGTCTTTGTGGCTGTGGTTGCAAGCGATGAGTTATTCCCTGACGGAAGGGTTGGGACGGCGGTTTTCACCGCAGTAACTTCGATCGCGTCTGCTTCCCAATCCGATCTGAAAGAAGCCCCGTTGTGGCGTTGTCTGCAACGGGGCTTCACAATTGTTTCTCGTTCCGAGAACCCGTCTCGAAACGAGCAAGTTGTATAGGGCGATCGATCTCTAAGGATCGTTTCCTACCAATTTTTTTTAAAAGTTGTCAAGATAGAGCGAGATGACTTTAAAATCGCTCAGTTTTTTCATAAATGTGGGAAATCGTCCGAAATATATTTTCGCCAACGCAATATATGCCCCACGGTCATTGTTACCTTTGGCAGACTCCGTTGGTGTGGTTGCACGTCCTTAGCGATACGTTTATTGCCCTTGCTTACTTTTCCATTCCGGCCATGTTGCTGTACTTCGTACTTCAGCGGCGAGGCGTACCGTTTCTCAATATTTTCGTCATGTTCGGTGCGTTTATTGTGTTTTGTGGAGTGGGTCATTTATTCGATGTTTGGACGCTGTGGCATCCTGCCTATTGGCTTTCGGGGGTGGAACGGGCGGCGACGGCGTTGGTTTCCTGTTATACGGCGGGGTCGATGGTAACGCTGTTACCTCGGTTTCTTTCCCTCAGAACTCCAGAAGAACTCGAAGCGATTAACCGAAAACTTCAACGGGAAATCGATCGACGCCGTCAGACGGAAGAAGCGTTACAAAATATTCTGAAAGGAACGGCGTCGGTGACGGGAGAGGAATTTTTTCCGGCGTTAGTGCGCCATCTGTCTCAGGCGATCGATGTTCCTTATGCGTTGGTGTCGGAAACTGTGGGAAATCCGACGGAGAAAGTCCGGGCTTTAGCCTCTTGGCAAAATGGGAAACTGACGACAGAGGTTGAATACCATTTAACGGGAACGCCCTGCGGACAGGTAGTCCGAAGCCGTCAATGTTGCGATTATCCCGAGGGCGTCGCGCAACGGTTTCCCAAGGATGCGTTACTCGATCGCATGAAGGCGCAGAGTTATTTGGGATGTCCTCTGCTGAACGTTTCGGGGGAGGTGGTGGGACATCTCTGTGCGATCGATACTCGCCCCCGTCAGGATATCGATCGCACTCGCCGCATTCTCGAAATCTTTGCGTCTCGGGCGTCGGCCGAATTGGAACGCCAGCGGACTCGCGAAGCTCTCGAAGCGATGAATCGCCATCTGGAACGACGGGTGGAGGAACGCACCGCCGAAGTGAGTCGCAGTAACCAGATGTTGGAAGCCAAAGCCGGAGAACTGCAACAGGCGATCGATCGCCTGCAACGCACCCAAAGCCAACTGATTCAATCGGAAAAAATGGCGTCGTTGGGTCAACTGGTGGCGGGTGTCGCCCACGAACTCAACAATCCGGTGAGTTTTGTTTACGGCAATATTAATTATGCCCGAGATTACAGCCGAGATTTGTTCGAGGTGTTGGAGGCGTATCGACACAGCTATCCTCACCCCACAGATGCGATCGCCGAAGTGATGGACGCGGTGGATGTAGACTACATCCAAGGGGTCTCCGCCGTTTGCGGGGGAAAATGTATAGCAAAATACAAATACCTGGAGAATCGAGAGCCAAAACCCCTGAAATCTCGTGAAGTCAGTTTTTCTGTCACCCTAAACGGCGAAGAGCCCATCCAAGACGATTTTCCGCGATTGCTGGATTCGATGAAAACTGGTGCAGAGCGCATTCAAAAAATCGTCGAATCCCTGCGAAATTTCTCGAGATTGGACGAAGCGGAATGCAAACCGGCCGATGTTAACGCCGGACTTGAAAGTACCTTAGAAATCGTCTCGGGACGGTTGAGTGCAACTTCGCAACGGCGAGCGATCGCTTTGGTCAAAAACTTTGGCGATCTCTCGGAAATTGAATGTTATCCCGGTTTGCTCAATCAAGCGGTGTTGGGATTGCTCAATAACGCCATCGAAGCTTTGGAAGAAAGGTTGCAGGAAGAACCGGATTTCGAGCCTCGGTTAGACGTGACGACAGAAGCCATTTCAGACGAGGTGTTCGGGGAGGCGATCGCGATTTCTATTGGCGATAATGGTTTCGGCATCGAAGCCTCGATTCGAGATAAGATTTTCGACCCCTTTTTTACGACGAAACCCGTCGGACGAGGGACAGGTATGGGACTGGCCAACGCCTATCAAATTGCGGTCGATCGCCATCGAGGACGGTTGCGCTGTATTTCCGAAACCGGTAACGGAACGGTGTTTCGCCTCGAACTTCCTCGCTCTTTTTCTTGCAACCTCGAGGGTGAAGAACCTCAAAAAACAGAGGAAAGGGAGAATTAAAAAACTTATAAATTCAAGGGAATTCGTAATAGGGACTCCGCCTCTAAAAAAGCCGTTTTACCCAAGTCTACAATCCCCCCAAACCCCCATTTTAAAGGGGGGTTTGGGGGATGTACCTCTGTGGCGAACATTTCTTATTTTAGAACCACGAAAAACCCCGTTCTCGAAGTTTTGAGAACGGAGTTTAATCGAGATGCGAATTACACCTGTAGCAACACTTCAGAACAGCCTAGGCTTTCGCCAATTCCTTGGTTTCCGCCGCTTCGGGATTCGCCAGAGGCGTATCCGCTTCCGAGGGCGGCACCACTTGCCAGAACTGGGGCAGATAGACCGACCAATTATCGAGAATCCGCTGTGCCTTGGCGCTACCCCGTTCGGCATGGGCGCGAATCAGGGATTTTAACTGTTCCTCCCCGGCCGAGGTGCAAACCCGCTGAATCTTCACGATTTCCGGGTTCACTTTCCCCGGGAAGCTGCCGTCTTCGTCGAGGAAATAGGCCAAACCGCCCGTCATCCCCGCGCCGACGTTGCGTCCCACCGAACCCAAGACGACGACGGTTCCGCCTGTCATATACTCGCAGCAGTGGTCTCCTGCTCCTTCGATGACGGCTTGTCCTTTGGAGTTGCGGACGGCAAACCGTTCTCCGGCGCGACCTTGGGCGAAGAGGACGCCGCCTGTGGCACCGTAGAGGCAGGTGTTGCCCAAAATGGCGTTTTCAGCGGGGTCGAAGTCCGTGGCGGCTGGGGGCTTGATGCAGATTTCGCCGCCGTTCATGCCTTTACCCACGTAGTCGTTAGCTTCTCCTTCTAGGTTCGTCGCCATTCCGGTGAGGTTGAAGGCGGCGAAACTCTGGCCGGCGCTGCCTTTGAAGTTCAACTCCAGTTGTCCTTCAAAGCCGCTGTTGCCGTATTTGGCTGCGATCGCACCGGAAATCCGCGCCCCAACGCAGCGATCGGTATTGACCAATTTCACCGTTTTGGCAACGCTGCCTTGGTTGTTGATGGCGTTGGCAATTTCGACATCGGCTAATAACTCGTCGTCGAGAACCGCTCCGTTGCTGTGAACGGGTTGCGGCGTCACCCAATCGCGGTTTTCCGACTGGGGCAACTCCAGCAGACAACGCAAGTCGATCGCTTGCGGTTTGGTCAGTTTTACGTTTTCGCGGGCTTTCAGCAAATCGGAACGTCCGATGAGTTCGTCGAGCGATCGATACCCCAACCGCGCCAGGAGCGATCGCACTTCTTCCGCCACGAAGACGAAGAAATTCACCACGTGTTCGGGCATTCCGGGGAACCGCTTGCGCAATTTCTCTTGCTGCGTCGTCACCCCCACCGGACAGCGGTTCATGTGGCAAACTCGCGCCATAATGCAGCCTTCGGCAATCATGGCCACGGTTCCGAAACCGAATTCCTGGGCGCCCATCAACGCCGCCATCACCACATCCCATCCGGTGTGCATTCCGCCGTCAACTCGCAGCGTCACGCGCTCCCGCAGGTGGTTTTCCATCAGAACCCGGTGAACTTCCGTCAACCCCAGTTCCCAAGGACTTCCGGCGTGTTTGATGGAACTCAGAGGAGACGCCCCAGTTCCGCCGTCGTGACCCGAAATTTGAATCACGTCGGCGTTGGCTTTGGCCACCCCAGCGGCGATGGTACCGATACCCACCGAGGACACCAGTTTCACGGAAACCCCGGCTTTGGGGTTGATTTGGTGCAGGTCGAAAATCAACTGCGCCAAGTCTTCGATCGAATAGATATCGTGGTGGGGCGGCGGCGAAATCAAGGTCACGCCGGGTTTCGATCGCCGCAACATGGCGATGTACTCGCTGACTTTCCGTCCGGGCAACTGTCCGCCTTCGCCGGGTTTCGCCCCTTGCGCCACTTTAATCTCGATCTGTTTGGCGTTCATCAAGTATTCCGGCGTCACGCCGAACCGTCCCGACGCCACCTGTTTGATGTACGAAGACGCCGTATCGCCGTTTTTCAGTCCCTTAAGATGGGGCAACAGCTTCGAGAAGCCGTTTTCGTCCACGTCGTCGAGGACTTTGAAGCGAATCGGATCTTCGCCTCCTTCTCCGGAGTTGGACTTCCCGCCGATGCGGTTCATGGCGATGGCCAGGGTTTCGTGAGCTTCCGGCGACAGCGCCCCGAGGGACATTCCCCCGGTGCAGAACCGTTTGAGAATCGCTTCGGCGGATTCGACTTCTTCGAGGGGAATCGGATCTCGATCGCTGTCGAAGTCCAACAGGTCTCGCAACGCCGCTACGGGACGATTTTCCAGTTGCTCGCGATAGACCTCGTAATGGTCGTACTGACCGTCACGGACGGCTTTGTGCAACAGCTTCGTCATATCGGGGTTGTTGCCGTGGTATTCGCCCCCTTTACGGTGTTGGACGAAGCCGTAATGTTCCAGTTTTTCCACGTGGGGAAACGCCCGTTTGTGGAATTCCAGAGTTTCGCGACCCAAATCCGCCACCGTCAAACCGCCGATGCGGGAAGTGGTGCCTTTCATTCCCAGGTCGATTAACTCGCCGCCGATACCGATGGCCTCGAAAATTTGCGCCCCTTGATAACTCGACAGCAGCGAAATTCCCATTTTGGAGAGAATTTTCAGCAAACCCGCCTCGGCCGCTTTGCGGTAGTTCTTCAGGGAATCTTCGAGGCTGAGATTGGGGAGTTTTCCGGTTTTGATGAGAGATTGGGTGCGATCGTCGTGCCACCACTGACGCAGGGTTTCCCAGGTCAGATAGGGACAAACGCCGCTGGCACCGTAACCCACTAAACAAGCGTAGTGGTGAGTACTCCAGCACTGGGCGGTATCGACGACCAAGGAGGCTTTCATCCGCAGTCCGCGACCGATGAGGTGGTGGTGAACTGCCCCTACGGCCAACATGGGCGGGATGTAGGTGTGGGTTTCGTCTACTTGGGCGGCGTTGCCGTTTTCGTCGATTCGATCGCTGAGAATCAGGACTTCCGCCCCAGCTTCCACCGCCGCCGCCGCTTTCTCACAGAGGGCTTCGACTGCACCTTTGAGGTTTTCCCCACCGCCGTTAATCTCGAACAACGTGGATAACGTCGCCGTCTCGAGAACGCTGTTGCGAATACCCGCCAGTTGGTCGTCACTCAGTAAGGGACTGTCGATTTTCAGCAGGCGATCGACCCCCGGCGCCTGGTCTAGCAAATTGCCCCGCCGTCCCAACAGCATCGTCAAAGACATCACCAACCCTTCCCGCAGCGGGTCGATGGCGGGGTTGGTGACTTGGGCGAACCGCTGTTTGAAATAGTCGTACAGCAGGCGCGGTTTGTCCGACAGCACCGCCAAGGGGATGTCGTCCCCCATGCAATAAGTGGGTTCCTTACCGTCGGTGGCCATGGGAACCACCACCATGTCCACGTCTTCCTTGGTGTAACCGAAGGCGGTTTGCTGTTGGACGAGTTTTTCCCCTTCGATTTCAAAGGGCTGTCCGTCCCGTTCTCCCATCAGCGGACGGGCTGCGGTCAATTGTCCGTAAGGATGCTGGGCGGCCACTTGCCGTTTGATATCCCAGTTTTTCAGGACTTTGTGGTTTTCGAGATCGACGGCGATGGTTTGTCCGGGTCCGAGACGACCGTTTTCCACGATCTCGGCCGGGTCGATATCGATGGTTCCCGCTTCCGAAGACACGATAACCATGCCGTCGCGGGTGAGGAGGTAGCGCGCCGGGCGCAAGCCATTTCGATCGAGTCCCGCACCGACAATCTTACCGTCGCTGAACGCCAGTAACGCCGGACCGTCCCAAGCTTCCTGCAAGCCGCTGTAATACTCGTAAAAATCCACCACTTCGGGATAGGCTTCCAACGCCGGCTGGTTCATGTACGCCTCGGGAACCATCAGCATCAGGGCTTCTAACGGCGTCCGTCCCGATCGCACCAGCAATTCCAGCACGTTATCGAGGTTGGCCGAGTCGCTGTTGCTGGCATCGACGACGGGAAGTAAGGTTTTGATGCGATCGCCCCACACCGGACTCGACAGTTCCGCCTGTCGCGCCTTCATCCAGTTGATGTTGCCCAGCAGGGTGTTAATTTCCCCGTTGTGACCCAGCAGGCGCATCGGTTGCGCCAGAGGCCATCGCGGCATGGTATTGGTACTGAACCGACGGTGGTACACCGCAAAAGCACTCACCAACTCGGGGTTTTTCAGGTCGAGGTAAAATTCGCCTAATACCGCCGCCCGAACCATCGCTTTGTAGACGAGGGTACGGTTGGAGAAGGAACAAATATAGAAGTTGTTCCCCCATTCGATGTTCGCTACGTCGTCGAGAACTTTCCCCACGGACCGACGGGCTAAATACGTCGCGCGTTCGAGTTCGTCTCCTTCGAGGCTGTCGTGGCTGACGATAATCTGTTCGATTTGCGGTTGCAGTTCCCGAGCTTGAGGTCCGAGAACCTCGGGGTTTACGGGGACGACGCGCCAGCCTAAGACTTTAAATCCTTCTTCAGAAAAGACCCGGTTTACCGTGTCCTTGGCGTATTTGGCTGTTGCCTCGTCTTGGGGGAGGAATACCATCCCCACCGCCATCCGCTCGCGCACGGGTGTAGCGATGCCCCGTTCGTCGAGCCATTGTTCGACGAGTTTCCACGGAACGGCCATGAGAATCCCCGAACCGTCGCCGGAGTCGTAGTCCGCACTGCATCCGCCTCGGTGTTCGAGACAGGACAGGGCGCCAACGGCTTTGGAGACGATATCGTGGTTCGCTTGCCCGTTCACAGCGGCGATAAAGCCGACGCCGCAGGCGTCTCGTTCTTCTTCGAGCCAGCGTTGTCCCGCTCGGGCTTCCGTCGGTTCGGTAAGCTTAAGAGAGAGAGCCTGTTCGTTCGTGTGCTGGTAGCGATCGCGATTTACGCCCATTCGATCCATATTGATTCCTCGTTCGTTTTGTAACTCTGGCACATCTCGTTGGGTGAGCTTGCCACCTTCGCTCTTCCCGGAACCGCCCTCGGCATCAGGTGGGGTCTGCGCTTGCCACCGACACGAGCGCCCGACCAATCGCACGCGAACGATAAAGTTCGTTTGAAGGAGTAGCGCGATTGTCGTCAATCGATGTCGGCGTTCGGGCAAAGGGTTCGGTTAAGAGCGATCGGGGTGTCGGGAAGTCGGCGAGCCTACGCCGGAGCGTCGCGACTGCTTTTCGGAGCTAACACTACCGCATCGAGAAAGTGAATGCGATATTTTTGGCTGGAAAACAAGCTAGGACTGGACGCGGTTGGTTATAATACAGTCTGTCTAGCCCTGACGACAGCCGATCCTGACCACTAAATCAAGTGTAGAGCATAAATCTTAATCGAAAGTAGTCCGTTCTGGCAACGCGCGTAATGGTTTGATGACCTCTTGTTTGGCTCGCCTCGCTTCACTTTTTGCTCGGGCTAGTTGGTTACAGCTAATTTTTGGGATCGATTGAACCGTTTCGATCGAACCTCCGTCTAAACTTCTCAAGCCGCCAGTTCCTCAAAGATTTTTTCTCTTTCCATCAACACTTCCCTCTCGGGAGTTTGGGGACTCTGCGTCGCTTTATATGACCGTATGACAATTTGCTCATAGAGAGGTTTGTATGTTCGACCTATTGTTTGCCGCCATCTCGGAAACCACCACCCCTGGCGGGTTTAAAGCTTCAAACCCGGGCAACCCCAACGGGGCGATGTTTGTCGAAGCCGATCCCATCTCGGGAAATCCCCAATTCGGCGGCGGCCAGTTCGGTAACGGTTGGGGCGCTACCTCCCCCCAAGCTGAAGCGGTTCCTGTGGTAGACGACGCCTCGATGCAGGCGGCCGCCGACACCACGCCAGTCAGCAATGCCAACGACCCCGCCGACGCCACTGACCCCCTCACGGGGATGTCTCTGACACAAAACTTACCGCCCGCTGGAGACCTCGACGCCACGGAAGCGGATGAATTGCTGTATATGCGGGAAGAAGAAAAACTCGCCCGCGATGTTTATCTAACCCTGTACGAAACCTGGGGATTGCCCGTTTTTCGTAACATTGCCAACAGCGAAGAACGCCATACCAGTGCTGTCTTGCAACTGCTCGATCGCTACAATCTCGACGACCCAGCGGCAACCCAAGATATTGGACAATTCAGCGATCCGAGTTTACAGCAGTTGTACGACGACCTGGTGTCGCGGGGTCTTCAATCCCTCGAAGACGCCTTAGCCGTCGGTGCCACCATTGAAGAAGTGGATATCGTCGATTTACAAGAAGCGATCGCCAACACGGACAACGCCGATATCGAATGGGTGTATAGCAACCTCATGCGCGGTTCAGAAAACCACCTGCGGGCGTTTACCTCCACCTTGACCCGTCAAACTGGAGAAACCTACAGCCCAGAATACCTCTCTTCAGAAGAATACGACAGCATCCTCAACTCCGGTAGCGGACGCGGACAAGGACAAGGACGGGGACAAGGACGCGGGCGTCGTTGGTGATGAGATGAGGGGATGAGGGGATGAGGGGATGAGGGGATGACGAGGGGTAGGGTACGTGACTTGAACAATCGGGTATCGCAATGAAACCGAGAACTCGTCACGCACCGACAATATACACTCTCACCCCCATCCCATCACCTCATCATCCCATCACCTCATCATCCCATCACCTCACCGACTCCCAAATCGTCAAATACACAGCAAATCGATCGAAGGATCTGGTAGTCTGGCATCGCTATACCTGTACCCGAGTGCAGAACGAGGAATTCCAGATGTACGAAAAGATTACTCCCCCGAGCGTCGGCGAAAAAGTCACCTTCAAAGACGGCGAACCTGTGGTTCCTGACAACCCGATTATCCCGTTTATTCGCGGCGACGGAACGGGGGTCGATATCTGGCCGGCGACGCAAAAAGTCATCGATGCGGCGGTGGAAACCGCTTACGGCGCCAAGCGTAAAATTAGCTGGTTCAAAATCTACGCCGGAGATGAAGCCTGCGAACAGTACGGACAGTTTCAATATCTGCCCGAAGATACTCTCAACGCCATCACGGAATATGGCATCGCTATCAAAGGTCCGTTGACGACTCCCGTTGGCGGCGGGATTCGATCGCTCAACGTCGCCCTGCGGCAAATCAACGACCTTTACGCCTGCGTGCGTCCCTGTAAATACTACGCCGGAACGCCGTCTCCCCACAAAAGCCCCGACAAACTCGATGTCATCGTCTACCGGGAAAACACGGAAGACATTTATTTAGGAATTGAGTGGGCGCAAGGTAGCGACATCGCCGAAAAACTCATTCAACATCTCAACAACGACCTGATTCCCGCCACCCCCGAACATGGCAAAAAACAAATTCGCCTCGATTCGGGCATCGGCATCAAACCCGTGAGTAAAACCGGGTCTCAGCGTCTTGTCCGTCGCGCCATCAAACACGCTCTGCGCCTGCCGAAAGAGAAGCAGATGGTGACGCTGGTGCATAAGGGCAACATCATGAAGTACACCGAGGGGGCGTTCCGCTCCTGGGGGTACGAACTGGCAACGACGGAATTCCGCGACGAGTGCGTGACGGAACGGGAATCGTGGATTCTCAGCAACAAGGAAGCCAATCCCGATATTACGTCTGAAGAAAACGCCCGCAAAATCGATCCGGGTTACGATTCTTTGACGCCGGATAAAAAAGCTGAGATTTGTCAAGAAGTTGAGGCGGTTCTGGCGGCAATTTGGGAGACTCACGGAAACGGGAAATGGAAAGAGAAGGTGATGGTCAACGATCGCATCGCCGACAGCATTTTTCAACAAATTCAAACCCGTCCGGCGGAGTATTCGATTTTGGCGACGATGAACCTCAACGGCGATTATCTCTCGGACGCGGCGGCGGCGATCGTCGGCGGTTTGGGGATGGCGCCTGGGGCGAACATCGGCGATAACTGCGCGATTTTTGAGGCGACTCACGGCACGGCACCCAAACACGCGGGACTCGATCGCATTAATCCCGGTTCGCTGATTCTCTCGGCGGTTATCATGTTGGAATACATGGGTTGGACTGAAGCGGCGGCTCTGATTGAAAAGGGCATTGGCGCGGCAATTTCCAACGGGGAAGTCACCTACGATTTAGCCCGGTTGATGGAACCGCCTGTGGAACCGGTGAAGTGTTCGGGGTTTGCGGACGCGATTATTTCTCACTTTAAAGATTGAGATAAGTCGAGCGTTCTAAAACGACGAGAACTTCAGCGAAAACAGGTCTTTTAAAAAGCGAGAACTCTGGTTATTTAAGGCTAGGGTTCTCGTATTTTTAGATGGGGATATTCTTAAAATTTAAAGCTGGAGGCATTTTGATGAAAAACGATTTGATGAAAAACGATCGGATAGGAATTTATAAAAACGACATAAACTATAAACTCTGCATACAATCTTGCATAAATCGATAAAACATAGTCAGCAATTTATGTTTTATAAATCTCTGTCAACAGACTGAATTTTATAAAAATCTATGAAATCTAGCCGCCAAAAAGGTAAACTTATCCATTGGCAAGACGAACGAGGATTTGGCTTTGTTCGACCTGACGATGGAACTTCAGAAATTTTTCTGCATATTTCCGAGTTTAAAAACTTACATCGCCGCCCCAAAGTTGGAGATATTCTTTATTATAAAACTATTCGTAAAAAGGGTAAGCTAAGAGCTATTCAAGCATCGATTGATGGCGACCCTCAAAAAGTTGTTAAAAGGTCTCGCGATTTAAAATCAAAATCAAAAAAATAAAATCCTCCCCAAAAAATCAATTCAAAAAAACTTCCGCCCAAAAATTTACAGTCTCTCGATTTCCCATTCTAGAGGTTTTAAGCCTGTCCATTTTACCCTTATGGGGCGGAATAACGTTCTTTGCCAAAACGAGCAATCCCATCCCCCTCATTCTATATTCATTCATGAGTTTTGTCACGTTTGCGTTATACGCTGAGGATAAATCTCGCGCCCAAAACAATCAATGGAGAATCGCCGAAAATACATTGCATTCCTGTGAATTATTAGGCGGATGGCTGGGGGGATTAATTGCTCAAAAAACCTTACGCCACAAAACCGTAAAGTCTTCTTATCAAATTGTATTTTGGGGAATTGTCGGACTTCATCTCGTCTTTTGGAGCGATTATCTCTTTTTGAATGGGAGCGGATTCGCAATCGTTGAGGAGTGGATAAGCCGCTAGGGAAATGGCGATCGCTACTGGCGGCGTCGCAGAACTTGCATCAGTTTGACCATTGTAGGGGGAAGGGGGGCGATGGCCTCGATCGATTCCCCAGACACCGGATGTTCTAAGGTGAGTTTCCAAGCGTGAAGGGCTTGTCCCGGTAAGTTCACGCCGATCGATCGCCCGGAACCGTAGACTGGATCGCCCACGATCGAATGTCCCATAGCGGCGCTGTGAACGCGAATTTGGTGGGTGCGGCCGGTTTCGAGACGAAAATGAAGTAACGCATAGTTTCCCAGGCGTTCTCGGACTTGCCAGTGGGTCACAGCCGCCCGTCCGCCTCGGTCTTCAGGGACGACGGCCATTTTTTTGCGATCGACCCGATGGCGTCCGATGGGGCGATCGATGGTTCCGCTGTCCGCTTGCGGGGAACCGTAGACGAAGCCGAGATATTCCCGACGGGCGGTTTTCGCCTTGATTTGGGCTTGTAAGTGCTGGTGGGCGAAATCCGTTTTCGCGACGACGATCGCCCCTGTGGTGTCCTTATCGAGACGGTGAACGATACCGGGACGCTGGACGCCGCCGATTCCCGCGAGTCGATCGCAGTGGGCTAAAAGAGCGTTGACGAGGGTATCTCGGTAATGTCCCGGCGCCGGATGTACCACTAATCCGGCGGGTTTGTTTACAATGAGGAGGTGGTCGTCTTCGTAGAGAATATCGAGGGGGATTTCCACCGCTTCTAGTTCCAGGGGTTCGGCGGGAGGAATTGTGACCTGAAGTCGATCGCCCGCACAGACTTTCAGTTTTTTTGAGGTACAGATTTCGTCGTTGACGCGCACGCACTCTCGTTCGATGAGTTGCTGCACGCGCGATCGAGACAGATCGCCGAGGTTTTCCGCCAGGAATCGATCGAGTCGCGATCCGTTCGTCGTTACATCTAGGGCGATTTCAGTCATCTTGGGTGAAGTCATCCGGAAGGAGGAAGCGATAACAGTACGAGATATTCTATATTTCGTTTGATGAATTCTGCTTATCACTGCTTCACACCCCGTTACAGTGTGAGATTTATCTTCTATAATCGCTCTTCGACAACGAAAAAGCCGTCGATCGGCACTCAATTTTAACGTATCGAACGTTCTGAGTTTAAAAACTGTTTAAGAATTCAGCGATACTCAATCGATTCTCAATTGTCAGTTTTAATTGTCCTCGAGCCATCGTGCCTTTAAAAATGGGAGCCTAACATGAACGACACCACGGTTTTAGGGTTGTTGGCCGGAACGATGACCACTATGGCTTATCTTCCGCAATTAGTTAAAACCTGGAAATCCAAGTCTGCTGACGATATTTCTTGGAGTATGCTGGTGACGTTGTGTCTCGGCATTTTGCTCTGGTTGGTTTACGGCACATCGGTTCAAGATTTACCTGTGATTTGTGCCAACGTTGTCACGTTAATGTTGTCTTCGGCGATTTTAGGGTTGAAGATTCATTATCGCGTTCGACGGGCTTCGATCGATTCTTAATCGATTCGTGAAATTCTCTCAATTCTGACTCTTCAGGGATAGCCTCAGATGGTTCCCATTGTTCCCGTAGCGGCGTTATCTATAACGCGGCCATGGATTTTTATGGGAACAGACCCAAAGATTGAGAAATCTGGTTTCTCGTTCCAACTTCTTCAAAAAAAAGAGGTACGCAAACGTACCTCTTTCATGAAGCATAAAGTTGAGTTGTAGGAGATTGCGGGTTAACCCCGATACGTTAACCGCCAGCCACCGCTGGGACGATACTGACTTCGTCTCCGTCGTTGAGAGCAGTTTCCGTATTCTCGAGAAAGCGAATATCTTCGCTGTTGACGTAGAAATTGAGGAAACGTCGCGGTTTTCCCGCCTCGTCGCACAACCGAGCTTTAATCCCGGGACAAGCAGCCTCTAAAGCGTCGATGAGTTCCGCCACCGTCTTCGCTTCGCATTCGAGCGTCGCGCGATCGTCGGTGAACTTTTGCAGGGGCGTCGGAATGAGAACTTTAACGGACATAGATATTTAGCTTTCTGGAAATCGGCACGCTAGAACAGGAAACAATTAAACGAGAACTTGTTGCCATTCGAGGCGGTTGAGGGTGTGAGACCGCTCTAACGCACGCTCGAAAGAGTCCAGTTGCGCTTCGATGGTGAGGGGTTCGCCGATGTACCCTTGTACGGCTTCTTGGGTTTTGAGACCGTTTCCGGTGATGTAGGCGACAGTCACTTCGTCGGGGTCGATTTTTCCAGCTTCGACCAGTTTCTTCAGGGTGGCGATGGTGGTACCTCCGGCGGTTTCGGTGAAGATACCTTCGGTTTCCGCCAGCAGTTTCATGCCTTCGACGATTTCCGTGTCGTTGACGGATTCGATCGAACCGTTGGTGTTGCGGGCAATATCGAGGGCGTACACTCCATCTGCGGGGTTGCCGATGGCGATGGATTTGGCGATGGTGTTGGGTTTCACCGGAGAGATGAAATCCCGACCTTCTTTATACGCCTGGGCAATTGGAGAGCAGCCTTCGGCTTGGGCGCCACTGAAGGAAACATGCTTGTCTTCCACTAAGCCCACTTCCACGAATTCGCGGAAGCCTTTGTAAATTTTGCCGAACAGAGAACCGGAGGCCAACGGTGCCACCACGCGATCGGGCAGTTGCCACCCCAGTTGTTCGGCTACTTCAAAGCCTAGGGTTTTGGATCCTTCGGAGTAGTAGGGACGCAGGTTGATGTTGACGAAGCCCCAGCCGTGAGTGTTTGCCACTTCCGAACACAGGCGGTTGACTTGGTCGTAATTACCTTTGACCGCCATCAGGGTGGGGTTGTAAATCAGGGTTCCCAGGACTTTTCCGGCTTCTAAGTCGGCGGGGATGAAGACGCAGCAATCGAGGCCGGCGTGGGCGGCGATGGCAGCGGTGGAGTTGGCCAGGTTTCCGGTGCTGGCACAGGAGACGGTGGAGAAGCCCAATTCTCTGGCGCGAGTCAACGCCACGGACACCACCCGATCTTTGAAGCTGAGGGTGGGCATATTCACGGCGTCGTTTTTGATGTAAAGCTTTTTCAGTCCCAGGTGACGCGCCAAGCGACGGGCTTCGACGAGGGGCGTCATTCCGGTTCCCACGTCGATGGGAGTGTCGGTGTTGACGGGGAGGAAGGGACGGTAACGCCAGATGGAGTTGGGGCCGGCTTGGATGGTTTCCCGGCTGACGGTGCGACGCAGTATGTCGTAGTCGTATTTGACTTCTAACGGTCCGAAGCAGAATTCGCAGACGTGCTGAGCGGTGGCTTCGTATTCGGCGCCGCATTCTTTACATTGCAGATGGGTGAAGGCAGCGGTGCCAGCTTGTTTGAGGCGCTCGATTGCTTGCGTCACGGTGGTTTTGTCCTTTTCAACTCAACTTGGTGAGCAATCGTAACACGGGGGTCAAGTGCCGTCAAACAATCCCGACTGTTTTTATCGGGATTAAAGTTTTGTAACGAAAACAACCGAAAGATTTCCTAAAGATTCCCTTAAGATTTGCTGGCAATTTCATAAAAAAACGCCCCCGGGTGAGAGGGCGATCGAGCTTAGCGGGCGAGTTGAGAAAGAGGAGACCGAGCGATCGAATAGAGGGCGATCGCCCGAACGGGTCAACCGTGCATTTCTTCTTCGGCGCGTTCCCGCATCGATTCTTGACTACTCTCCGCGCTAAAGCGACGGAGATTCCCCGGAGGGATTTCAGCA
>NZ_JBNGCO010000076.1:10139-25295 GCF_049974805.1 Baaleninema sp. | reverse complement strand
CAGTGGGCACCCAGCGAACTGAGAATCCCCGCGCCTTTAGGCCGGGGAGTGTCAAAACGCCGATTGAGCCGAAACCGCCTTTTCCCTATCTCCACCTCACCGAGACACCAACGGTTTCGGTAAATAGCCTTCCATCACGAAATCCTGACCGACGGAATACCAGCGCGTCCGTTCGAGCGTTAACGCATCGCTCATCTGAGCAATTCCTAAATTTCCCACTGGCGTCGGCGCGTCCGTTCCGCCGACGATTTTGGGCGCCACAAACGCCATCACCTTTTGAACCGCACCCTCTGCGATCGCCCGTGCGGCCAGCGTTCCGCCACATTCCCACAACACCGACATCGCATCGCGATCGAACAGCAGTTGCAATACCTTATCTGGCGTCACGTCGATCGCTTCAATTACTTCCACGCCACGATCGATCAATTGGTTTTGAAACTCCGGTTTGACCCCTTTCTCCGCCACCACCAGCGTCGGCGCTTCCGATACGTCCCACAACCTCGCTTGAGTCGGTAAATCCAGCGTTTTCGTCACCACCACCCGCAGGGGATTGCGCGACTCCTTATCGTGACTCGTCAACTGGGGATTGTCGCGGCGGACGGTATTTCCTCCCACAATGACCGCATCGCAAACGCTGCGGAGGTGATGCACTTCCGTCCTGGCTTCGGTACCCGTCACCCACGCACTATGTCCCGTCGTCGTGGCGATTTTCCCGTCTAGGGTCATGGCGTATTTCAAAATCCCGAAGGGACGATGGCGGAGAATGCGGTGAAAAAAGGCTTCGTTGAGGCGGCGACAGTCTTCTTCTTCCACCCCCACGACCACTTCAATTCCCGCCTCTCGCAGCCGTTTGACACCAGCGCCGCCCACTTTGGGATTGGGATCGACCGTTCCCACCACCACTTTCGCCACCCCTGCTTTGACTAAGGCTTCGGAACAGGGAGGCGTCCGTCCCTGGTGGTTACAGGGTTCCAAACTCACGTACACCGTCGCACCCTTGGCCCGATCGCCAGCTTCCCGCAATGCAAAGACTTCCGCATGAGGTTCCCCCGCTTTCGGATGAAATCCTTCACCGACGATTTCGCCATTGCTGACGACAACCGCACCCACCATCGGATTCGGCGCAGTCCGCCCCAACGCCTGACGCGCCAGGGTCAGACAACGCTGCATCATGGCTCGATCGAAAGCACTGACGGAAGGTTGGTTCGCTGCGTTCATCGTCCCTAAACCGGTGGCTGTATCGCTGTCCAGTACGACAGCTTATCCTTTGAGTGTAATCGTTTACGCCCTCAGAAAACAGCCAACAGTCAACAGTCAACAGTGAGCTGTTTCACTTCATCCCCTCATCTCCCTCTCCAACTTGACGGGATGGCAAATTCATCGGATGGTGAATGGGGCGGTGTGCGCCCCGAATTCCGCACCTCATTCACCATCGAACAGCTATGCTCAAACGAATTGCGGCGATCTTGCTGGTTGCAGTGACAGTCTCCCTGACGAGTTGCTCGACATCTCCCTCGAGCGGCTTAACCTCTTTTGTGGATAGTTACGACGGATATCGCTTCCTCTATCCCAACGAGTGGATTGAAATGGACGCGACCAACCTCACGCCAGATGTAATTTTCCACGATCTCATCGAACGTAGCGAGAACATTAGCGTCATTATCAATCCAGTTCCGGAAGGTCAAACCCTCACCGATCTCGGAACGCCGACGGAAGTGGGTTACGAACTCTCGAAACGGGCCATCGCTCCGGAAGGTTCCGACCGCGTAGCCGAACTCGTCAACGCCGAATCTCGTCAAGATGAGGACGGTAAAACTTACTATATTTTTGAATACGCCGTTCAGTTACCCGATCGCCTGCGACACAACATCGCCAGCATCTCGATTTCCCGAGACAAACTGTTTACCCTGAACGTTTCGACCACTGAAAAACGTTGGCAAGAAATCCAAGATAAACTTCGCTTAGTGGCGAAATCTTTCTTTGTTTACTAAAACTCGCTAAACCTCCCACCCCCCGAAGGATGAGATGACCGGATAATGAGACGATCCCCCCTCTCAATCTCATCATCTCATCATCTCATCATCTCCTCATCTCCTCCTCTCCCCCCTCTCTGCACCATGAGTCAACCGATTCTGATTCTGGCTTCTGCTTCTCCGGCCCGCCGCCAATTGCTACGTCATGCGGGTATCGAACCGATTGTCTGTCCCAGCGATCTCGACGAATCTCAGGTTCAACTGACGTCTCCGGTGGCGTTGGTGCAAACGCTGGCACAGTTGAAGGCTGAAAGTATCGCCGCTCAAGTTCGTCAAGGGGACGTTCCGCCGAGAACGACGACGGTACGTAATTCTGAGTCGGTGTTGATTCTCGCTTGCGATTCGGTGTTGCTTCTCGGCGATCGCATCTACGGAAAACCGGAAAATCCTGACGCCGCCATCGAACGCTGGAAAGACATGCGCGGACAGGTGGGCGAACTCTATACGGGACATGCTATCGTTGACTTAGCACAAAATATTACAATTGTCAACTGTGAAACAACAAAAGTTTACTTCGCGGACTTGAGCGATCGCCAAATCGAAGCCTATGTGGCCACGGGAGAACCCCTCAACTGTGCGGGATGTTTTGCTATCGACGGACGGGGGAGTTTGTTCGTGGAGAAACTCGAAGGTTGTCACACCAACGTCATTGGTTTGAGTATGCCGTTATTTCGGCGAATGTTGGCTGAGTTGGGCTACGAACCAACGGATTTGTGGTCGTGAGGCGCCGAGGGCGTCAGGCTCGTTCCCATACAGGCAATCGATTGAATTCCTACATTGAGTTTCACTCACTTTTCGGTTTACATGGAAAAGTGAGATCCATCAATTCCCTAACCCATGTCTGATGTAGAAGTCGTTGTTATCGGTAGCGGCATTGGCGGCCTGGTTTCCGCCTCGATGTTGGCACGATACGGGTTCTCTGTGCTGCTGTGCGAAAGTCACACGATACCCGGCGGTTCGGCACACGGCTTTTCGCGTCAGGGATTTCATTTTGATGCGGGGCCGTCGTTTTTCTGCGGGTTGACCGATCCCAAGAGTCTCAACCCCGTGCGTCAAGTGCTGTCGGCGTTGGACGAAGCGATCGAAACGGTTCCCTACGATCCCCTCGGTCACTATCATTTTCCCGACGGAACCCTCGAAGTTAGCAGCGATATCGATCGCTACCGACAGGCGATCGCCAACATTACCCCCGACGGCGCCCGAGAATTCAGCCGTCTCGAACGGCGGTTAAATACGATTTACGACGCCCTGCGGGGAATTCCTCCCCTGGCGTTGCGTCTCGATTGGCAAGCCATTCCTTTTTTAGTCCAACACTATCCGTTTCGGCTGTTTAAATTACTCCCCGCGATGGGCTTGATGCAGCGAACGGTTGGGGAATTGATGGACGAGTGCGCGGTGAATCCCTGGATCAGACGCACCATCGACCTCGAATGTTTTTTACTCTCGGGGTTGAAATCCTACGGTACCATCGCCCCGGAAGTGGCGTTTATGTTCGGAGAACGGGCGCGATCGACGGTAGACTATCCCCTCGGGGGAAGTGCGGCGATCGTAGAGGCTTTGGTGAGGGGATTCAAAAAATGGGGCGGCGAGTTACGTCTGAAAACCCACGTCGAGAAGATTTTAGTTGAAGGGGGAGAAGTACGCGGGGTTCGCTTGCGTAATGGCGAAACGGTTTCCGCCCCGATCGTCATTTCTAACGCCACGGTTTGGGATACTTATCTCAAACTTCTCGACGCCGCCGAGTTACCGCCGAGTTACCGCCAAGAAAGCCTCTCGATTCCCACTATCGATAGTTTCATGCACCTGAATTTGGGAATCCGCAGCGACGGTTTGGAGGGGTTGACGGGACATCACGTGGTGGTATTAGACGAACTGTCTGATATTACTGTTCCGGGGAATACTTGCATGATTTCTCTTCCTACGGTTTGGGATAAAAACCTCGCCCCGGAAGGTTATCACGCCATTCACGCTTACACCCTCGAACCCTATCGCGATTGGAAACTCGATGCGGATTACGAACAGCGCAAACAAGATCGATCGCAATCCTTGTATCGGGCGTTAGAAAAAATTATTCCCGATTTGCGCGATCGCATTGAATTCGAGATGATAGGAACCCCCGTGACTCACGCCAGATTTTTACGGCGGTATCACGGTACTTATGGCCCCGCAATTCCACCGATTCGAGGTATTTTTCCGAGCATTCATACCCCGGTGAAAGGACTTTACCGCGTCGGCGATACCACTCTCCCCGGCATCGGCGTCCCTGCGGTTGCCGCCTCGGGAATTATGTGTGCCAATACCTTAGTGAGTCCGGACAAAATGTCAGGGCTGTTGCAAGAAATCGGGCTTTTGTAATTAACAAGTAATCATTAAAAATCGATAACGTATTTTAGGTTTCTTTGAAGAAAATTAGAAAATTGAGTCTTTCAAATCCCCGTCAAGTTGCATTTCTCGCCCTAAAAGATGTCGATCGAAAAGGGGCTTATGCTGATGTCGCACTCGATCGACAATTGGCAAAATCGACCTTAAAACCCCGCGATCGCGGCTTAGCCACCGAATTAGTCTACGGTTGCGTTCGAGGGGCGCGATCGCTCGATGCGATTCTCGATCGATTCGCTAAGAAACCCGCCCGCCAACAACCCCCCGATTTGCGGATTTTGCTGCATTTGGGGCTGTATCAACTCGTGTTTCTCGATCGTATCTCTGACGCCGCTGCTGTCGATACTACCGTGAATCTGGCGAAAAACAACCGTATGGCGGGGCTATCTGGCGTCGTCAACGGGGTTTTACGTCAGTATTTGCGACATCGAGATAAAAACCTCGATCGAACAGCATTTCCAGAAGAAATTCTTCCCCAAGAACCGATTTCGAGATTGGGAATTCGCTACAGTTATCCCGATTGGATTGTCAAAATTTGGAGCGATCGCCTGGGTTTGGAAGAAGCCGAACAGTTGTGTCAGTGGTTTAATCCGCCCCCCAGGGTTCACTTACGAATTAATCCCTTAAAAACCAGCCTCGAAACCGTCGAAGCTGCCTTAAAAGACGCAGGAGCAAACGTCGAACCCATTCCCTCTATTCCCCAAGCATTAAAATTACAAAGTGCCGGAAAAATCGAAGCCTTACCCGGTTATACTGAAGGATGGTGGACCGTACAAGATAGTAGCGCCCAGTTAGTCACCCATCTCCTGGAACCGCAACCGGGAGAAGTCATCGTCGATGCTTGTGCTGCACCGGGCGGAAAAACCACCCACATCGCCGAGTTGATGCAGGATACCGGAACCATTTGGGCGATCGATCCGACGCCGTCGCGATTGAAAAAAGTGCGTCAAAATTGCGATCGACTACAACTGAAATCCGTCCAAATCTTAGAAGGCGACAGCCGCCAAGAATCTCAGTTTCAATCTAAGTTTAACGGAACCGTCGATCGCGTCCTTCTCGACGCCCCCTGTTCTGGCTTGGGAACCCTCCACCGACGGGCGGATTTGCGCTGGCGACAAACCCCCGAAAATGCCATCGAACTCTCCCAACTCCAACGACAACTTTTAGACGCCTGTGCGAATTGGGTAAAACCCGGCGGCGTCTTAGTCTACGCCACCTGTACCCTCAACGACATCGAAAACGAAAGCGTCGTACAACCGTTTTTAGACAGTCACCCCGACTGGCGCATCGAAGCCCCAGCATCCGAGTCTCCCGTCGCTTCCTTCGCCTCTCCTGAAGGCTGGATTTGCGTCTTTCCCCACCGCCACCACATGGATGGCTTTTTCATGGTGAAATTACGTCGAATCGAAGGTTAACTGTTTCCCCTGAGATACCACCCATTTCGCCCTCGCCCGCCGTCGCAAAGCGTCAAACGGATCGATCGCCTCCAAAACCACAAAAGAAGCCGGTTTTCCGATTTCCAAACCGTACTCGTTTTCAACATTTAAAGTTTTCGCGCCGTTCGTCGTCACCATTTCATAACAGGCGTCAATTTCCGCACGCCCCGTCATCTGACAGACGTGCAACCCCATCCACGCCACATCAAGCATATTTCCCGTACCCAAACTGTACCAAGGATCGCAAATACAATCATGTCCGAAACTGACGTTAAGTCCCTGTTGCCAAAGCTCTTTAACTCGGGTAATTCCGCGCCGTTTCGG
Organism: Baaleninema sp.; assembly: GCF_049974805.1. Classification (NCBI taxonomy): domain Bacteria; kingdom Bacillati; phylum Cyanobacteriota; class Cyanophyceae; order Oscillatoriales; family Oscillatoriaceae; genus Baaleninema; species Baaleninema sp. The sequence continues at coordinate 19,123 of NZ_JBNGCO010000076.1, read as the reverse complement.
ATAGCTGTCAGTACGCCCTTGTAGGGTAATATTAATCAACGGATTGGCGATGAGATTCAACCGCGCCCGTTGCAGAAATCCCATGAGTTTTTGAGCGTAGGCGTTATTATACGAACCCATCGCCGTCGTGTGGCTGGCGGTGACGCGAGAACCCAGATCGCGGCGAATCGTACAAGCCGCCATGACTTCCAGAAACCGCGACTGTTCGTCGTCGATTTCGTCGCAGTGAATATCTACGAGTCGATCGAACGTTTCGGCGAGTTCAAATACCGTTTCAACAGACGTTACCCCATCTTCTCGCGTCAGTTCGTAATGGGGAATTCCGCCGATGGCGTCGGCGCCCAAGGCGATCGATTCTCGCAGTAATTCGAGATTCTTCGGATGGCTGTAAATCCCATCTTGAGGAAACGCCACCACCTGCACCCGCATCCAATCCGCCACGCTGTCGCGCACCTCCAACAAGGCTTTGAGGGCGGTTAACGTCGGTTCGCTGACATCGGCGTGAGTTCGTACCCAGAGAACCCCTTGGGCGGCTTGTTGTTGGAGCGTTTCCAACGCGCGACGCTTGACATCTTCAATTGAAAGAGATTTCTTCCGTTCTCCCCAAATCTGAATCCCCTCAAACAGCGTTCCGCTTTCGTTCCAACGAGGTTCTCCCGCCGTCAACGCCGAATCTAGATGGATGTGAGATTCCACAAACGGCGGCGAAACCAGATTTTCGGCGGCGTCAAGTTCCGTCGGGGCGGAGGTGGGAAGATGAGGTGCGATCGCGCCGATTCGCGTTCCCTCCACCCCAATATCCACAATATCCCCCTGGGGATAGCGTCGCGCCCGTCTGAGAATGAGAGTGAAATCGCTCATTGTTTAAGCCAGAGTCCTAGGGTGCTGTGACGCGGCCGGAAAATGGGGGTAAAATCTGGTCAATGTGGTATTACCGCGTCACGCACCGCCCCCAACGACCACCTCACCCCATCAAGTCGTATATTCGGCGTTGATGCGAACGTAGTCGTAGCTGAGATCGCATCCCCAGGCGACGCCTTCACCGGAACCGTAACCGAGGTTAATCGAGATTAACACCGTGTCGTCTTGGAGATACTCTCCCGCCGCCCGTTGTTTCAAATACTCGCTGGCGGCGGATCGATCGAATTCTAAGGGCTGTCCGTTTTCCATTAAATGGAATTCGCCCAGCTTAATCCGTAAGTTCTCTTGCTCGAAGTTTACCCCAGCGCGTCCGGCTGCGGCGGCGATGCGCCCCCAGTTGGGATCGCGTCCGAAAATCGCCGATTTCACCAAAGCCGAACCCGCTACGGTTCGGGCGATTTTCCGGGCGTCGTCGTCGCTGGCGGTTCCGGAAACTCGCACTTCGATTAAACAAGTCGCCCCTTCTCCGTCGCGGGCGATCGCTTTGGCGAGATGCTGACACACCTGCGTCAGCATGGCTTCGAGTTTTTCGGCTTCGGGACCTTCTTTGACAATAGCCGGGGTGCGAGACTGTCCGTTCGCCAGGGCGATAACGGTATCGTTGGTACTGGTGTCGCCGTCTACGGTGATTTGGTTGAAGCTTTTATCGACGGCGCGACTTAACATCTGTTGCCACAGTTGGGACGATACTACAGCGTCGCAGGTGACGAACGCCAACATCGTAGCCATGTTGGGGTGAATCATTCCCGAACCTTTGGAAATTCCCCCCATCCGCACGGTTCGATCGCCGAATTGCGCTTCGATGGCGATCGATTTCGTCACTAAATCCGTCGTGATAATAGCTTCAGCCGCGCTGTCTCCCCCCGTCTCCGACAGGGCGGCGGCCACTTTAGGAACCCCATCCCGCAGGGCGTCCATTTTGATGCGCTGTCCGATAACGCCCGTTGAGGCGAGAAAGACTTCATCGAGGGGAATACTCAAGGTTTGGGCGACGAGGCGGGCGCTTTCTCGCACGTCTTCCCAGCCCGCTTCTCCCGTGGCGGCGTTGGCTTGTCCGGCGTTACAGAGGATGGCGCGGGCGCTGCTTTTGGACTGGAGTTTCTGACGACAGTAATCGACGCAAGCCGCCCGAACTTGAGTTTTCGTAAACACCCCAGCCGCGATCGCTTCGGTATCCGACACGATTAACGCTAAATCTTTCGCGCCCGACGGTTTGAGTCCCGCCACGATTCCCGCAGCGCGATAGCCTCTCGGGGCGGTTACGCCTCCGGAAATTTCTTGCCACTCCACCACGATCGATCTTCCTCGCTGATACGTCGATATCGAGTGGCGATTATATCAAAGTTACGGAAGTGCCGTTTTGGCCGACCGCTACCAATGTCCCAAAAAAACCACAAAAAAACCACAAAAAAAAGGGAGAGCCGCAACTCTCCCCGCCATCAGGGTGCATCTACATACCATATTTTAACCAATCCGGGGTGAGGGGTCAAGCCCCTTTTTCTTGTGGTAGGGTGCGTGACTTGAAAACTCGGGTGTAAATTGTGAGACTCTCTAGATCCCCGGCATCTCGAAGATGCCGGGGATCTGACCCCGATCGCACCATCACCCCGATCGCACCATCACCTCATCACCCTTTCAACTTCGGCGTCAGCAGTTGGTTGGTGAGTTTGGGGTCGGCGCGGCCGCTGGTGCGCTTCATGACTTGACCGACGAAAAAGCCTTGGATTTTGGTTTTTCCGTTGCGGTACTGTTCCACTTTGTCCGGGTTGGCCGCTAAGAGTTCGTCGATAATCTTCTCCAGCTCTCCAGTGTCGGAAATTTGGGTCATGCCCTTCGATTCCACCAATTCTTTAGCAGAACCGCCTTTTTCGAGGAGTTCCGGCAGAATTTCTTTGGCAATCTTGCCGCTGATGGTGCCTTTCTCGATGAGTTCGATGAGTTCGGCGAGAATTGCGGGTTTGAGGGCGATTTCCGTGATGCTGAGTTTGGTCTCGTTGGTGTACCCGGCGATATCTCCCATCACCCAGTTCGCCGCTTGTTTGGCGGGGGCGCCGGCGGCGACGACCGCCTCGAAGTATTCGGCCACGTCCCGTTCTTCGGTGAGAACTCGCGCGTCGTAAGCAGAGAGACCCCACTCTTCTTCGTAACGGTGGCGTTTTTCGGCGGGAAGTTCGGGAAGTTCCCCTTTCCAGGCGTCTTTCTGTTCGACGCTCACTTCAATGGGACATAAATCCGGTTCGGGGAAGTAGCGGTAATCGCTCGACCCTTCTTTACTCCGCATACTGATGGTTTGCTGGCTGTTTTCTTCCCACAGCCGCGTTTCTTGGACGATGGGTTCTCCCGTGGCCATGCACTCGATTTGACGATCGATCTCGTAATCGATCGCCTTTTGAATGGCGCTGAAGGAGTTCATATTTTTGATTTCGACTTTGGTGCCGAACTCCTTCTGACCCACCGGACGGATGGAGATGTTCACGTCGCAGCGCAGCGATCCTTCCTGCATATTGCCGTCGCTGATGCCCAGATAGCGCACGATGCGGCGCAGTTCTTGGCCGTATTCGGCGGCTTCTTTTCCGGTGCGAATGTCTGGTTCCGAGACAATTTCGAGGAGGGCGATTCCCGCGCGGTTGTAATCGACGAGGGAGTAGGTCGAACCCGAGAGGCGATCGCTCCCCGCGTGGACGAGTTTTCCGGCGTCTTCTTCCATGTGCAGGCGCGTGATACCGATGCGCTTGCGGTAGGGTTCGCCGTCGTCGCCGACGAGTTCGATTTCCAGCCAGCCATGCTCGGCGATGGGCAGGTCGTACTGGGAAATCTGATAATTTTTAGGTAAGTCAGGGTAAAAGTACTGTTTTCGATCGAACTTACTGTAGGGCGCGATCTGACAGTTGAGGGCGAGGCCGGCTTTCACGGCGTATTCGAGAACTTTCTCGTTGAGAACCGGCAACACCCCCGGCAACCCCATACAAATCGGGTCGATGTTGGTGTTGGGGTCGGCACCGAATTGGGTTGAAGAGGCCGAGAAGATTTTGGTTTCGGTGCCGAGCTGACAGTGGGTTTCCAGTCCGATGATAGCTTCGTACTCGGTTTTCGTCGGTGCGGCTACGGTCATAGGGGTGTTAAGGGTTCAAATACAACTGCGTCTGCACGAGAGTCTGATTTCTATTGTACCCTTTGGGGCCGGTCGTGGATGAAGGGGGCGAGTCGAGTCGAACTCCAGGCATTTTAAGGCTTTAACTCCCCTTGACTCCTGTACAAAAGGATACGCTTCGATCGACCCCTCCATCGACTTGATTCGATCGCGATTTATCCGGCGATCGTGGTAAAATCGAAGCACAACATTTATTTATTAAACTGTCGAGCGTCCAAAACAGTTAAACATGAACGAAATTACGCCCAGCGAAATGCGCGAACGCCTCGGGAATATCGACCAAATTCGCGATATTTTATTCGGCGATAAAAGCCGACAATACGATCGAAGATTCCATCAACTCGAATCGGAAATTTCGGCACTTCGTCAAGACTTGACCCAGCAAATCGATCGATTGAGAGCGGCGTTTACCAACGACTTGCGGACGACCATCGACGCCCTGGAGAAAAAAATCCAATACGTCAATACCTCCCTCGACGAAGAAACTAACGACTTGAGAAATCAACTCGACTCGGTTGAAAGCCGTTTTTCAGGTAACTTGGTGGTGGTGGAAAAAACCTTAAAAAATCAAGTCAACGGCCTGCAAGAAGATCTCGTCGAAACTCGCGATCGACTCGACGAAGACGTAAGATCCCTCAAAGTTCAAATTCTGGCCGAACTGGACAAGCGATCGCAACAGCTTGAAGGTGACAAACTGTCACGGGCGCACCTCGCCGAACTCCTCTTCGACGTCTGTATGCGGATTAAAGGAAATGAGAGCAGCAACGAGGCCTCGGACTCATCCAACGACAGCACCGCAACGCTGTTTCTCCCGGAACGACAGAACGAATACGAAAGCGAACCTTCGGATTGACATCCTCACCGCCGAAGGAAGGACGGTGATTCCCAAACCTCACGATTTGGGTTCCTGTTTCTTCCCCTTACGGGTTTTTCGCAGTTGCTCTCTAGAACAATGTCCTTCAAGTCTTCGTTCTCTCGGATGCAAGCTCCGAGAGCTGCGAAGACTGCGTCTTACACTCGCTCCACAGGCTGTAACGGTGTGTCCCACCGCCAAAATTCCCATTCAATTGGAGTTTTAGGCAAACTTACTAACTTGGGTTTCGTTAGCCAGTTTAACCATTCACGTCCATTGTACTGTAAAGCCGCCCTAGAAGGACGGGGTTTCAAACCCAATTTTTTCGATGACCGATCGCGAACCTCCCACGCCTCGCTCTCCCCAACCTGACGCCTCCAACGCTTCCGACCCCCTCGAAGCGTTACGTCAGTTGTTGCTAGAAATCGACGCGACAACGCCATCAGGAAGCGACAACAGCGACCCCCCTCCCCCGCCCCGGAAGCGACGGCGAGACAGCTCTTCCCTGTCGAACTTACCCCTGCAATCGGACAGCTATCCCGTGAAGGCCTCCGGTGGCGAAGCCCCTCGCCCGCCGCGTCCGTCCGAAACGCCAAATCAGAAAAGTACGCCGTCGGAAGTCTCGCCCCTCCGGAAAACCCATCCGAAAAAATCGGCAACCCCCCCAGCCGAACGAAACCTTCCGGTTCTGGCCTCGGCCGTCGATGGCGATCGAGTCGATCGCATCGATCGACAAGTACAAGAGCTTGAAACCCGCCTCGAAGAAGCCACCAGTTCTATGGGTCCGCTGATGCCCATCGTCAAAGAAATTCTGGCGAGTTTGTCCCCGGTGGAACTGCGAAACGAGGTCATCAACGCCCTGGTACCAGCCATCGATCGCGTGATTCGCGAACGGGTCAAACAAAATCCCCACGCGATGTACAAAGCCATCTCGGAAATTATCCCCGGCGCGATCGCCGAAGAAATCGCCAACCGTCCCCAAAGCATCGCCAACGCCCTCGGACCGGAAATCGCCGCCGCCATTCGCCGCCAAATCGAACTCGATCGAGACGCCATCCGCGACGCCCTAGCCTCGGAAATGGGTCGCTTCATCAAAGCCCAAATCGAACTCGAACGCGACGCGATGGTAGACGCCCTCTATCCCGTCATCGGCAACACCATCGCCAAATACATGGCCGAAGCCGTCCGCGAAATCAACTCCAAAGTCGAAAACGCCCTCAGCTTTGAAGGGGTGCGCCGCAAAATTCGCGCCCGCCTTCAGGGGGTTTCCGAAGCCGAACTCATCTTACAAGAAGCCCTCCCCTTCCGCGTCAAAGCCGCCTTCCTCATCCACAAAGGCTCCGGCTTGGTCATCTGTAGCGCCCAAATCTCCCTCGACGAAGAACAACTCGACGCCGACACCATCGCGGGAATGCTCACCGCCATCCGCAGTTTCGCCGCCGACTGCATGGTTCCCGCCGGCCAGGTGTCGGAACTCTCGCAAATCGAATACGACACCTTCGACATCATGATGGAAGTGGCGGGATACTGTTACCTGGCCGTCGTCAGCGAAGGAGTTCCGCCGAAACCCTTTATCGAGCAACTGCGCCACACCCTCGGCTACATCGTGCAAAAATACGGCGACCCCATCGAACAGTACGACGGCGACCCCGATACTGTTCCCCCCGCCGTGGGCAACCGCGTACAAATGCTCGTGGAAGCCGGAAACGCCATCCGTTCGGAAGAGTCCAACCGTCACCCACCGTTTTTACTCATCTTTTTGGGCTTGCTACTGCTGGGATTGGGCGCTTGGGGCATCCGGGCCCTGTGGGTGGGGCGCTGGATTGCCAAAGCCGAAACCGCACTGCAATCGACCCCGGAACTGGCGGTATACCGCCTCGAGCCTCGCGTCAAACACAATACTTTAATTTTGTCCGGGGAAGTGCCGACGCCGAGTTTGCGCGATCGAGCCGAAGCCGTGGTCAGCGAAGTTCTCCCCGAACGGGGTATCGACAACCGCATCGTAGCTGTAAACGTACCGCCGGACACCGAATCGATCGAAGCAGAAGTCGATCGCACTGTCGCCACCGTCAACTCCTTACCCAACATCAACGTTCGAGCCCACTATACAGACGATCGCGTGTCCGTATTTGGGGAAATTTCCGACGTGGCCACCGCTCGCCGCGTCAGCCGCGCCTTCGAGCAAATTCCCGGCGTCGCTAACGTGGTCAACACCGCCCGCATTTCGGAATCTCCCACTCAAGGGCGCTTGTATTTCGGCCTCGGTTCGGCGGTACTCTCGGAAGAGTCCCGTCAAGCAAAACTCGTTCCCCTGGCGGAGTTTTTGTTAGAGTTTTCTCAACTCAAGTTAACGGCCGTCGGGCATACCGATACCACCGGAACGCCAGAAGCGAACCAGAAACTCGCCCTCAAACGAGCTGAAGCGGTGAAAGCCGCCCTCGTCGAGTTGGGAGTTTCGCCAGAGCGGATAGAGGTTCGAGGATCGCCCGAACCGCCGCCTGACGTAGATATGGGGCAAACGCCTCAACTGAGTCGGTGCGTTCGGTTTGAAGTATCTACACCCGAGACCGAAAATCGGTAACGTGCGAGAGAAGCAATGGCAGTGATATCTAGAAAAATTTGTATGGTCGGGGATTTCAGCGTGGGTAAAACCAGTCTGATTCGCCGCTTCGTGGAAGAAAAGTTTAGCGATCGCTATCTCTCGACCGTTGGCGTCAAAATTTCCCGTAAAGCTGTCGAGGTGGCGCCGGAAGGGGAAACGACGCCGAAGAAAATCCAGTTGTTGATTTGGGATTTGGAAGGCCACACCAAGTTCAAGTCGATCGCACCCAGTTACTTGCAAGGTGCGAAAGGCTCTCTCATCGTCGCTGACGTGACTCGCGGCGAAACCATCGAGCGGATTCAGGATCATATCGATCTATTTTTGTCGGTCAATCCCCAAGGATGGACGATCGTGGCGCTCAACAAGTCGGATTTGGCCGACGCGGACAAACTCGCTCACTTACGACAAACCGTCGAATCCAAACAGTACGAGCGCGTGGTTTCGATTTACGTAACCTCGGCCAAAACGGGGGATAACGTCGATCTGATATTTCAGGAGATCGCCAAATTGACGGTGTAAGGACTAGCCAGGGAGATCGATCGACCCCCAAAAACCTGGCACAATAGATCCTATCTAGGCGCACAAGGCTAAATTAGTATCGATCGACCGTTCTACCCTTATTTAACTCATTTCTGAGAGAACGAAAAATGTCGAACGAGGACGCCCAAACTTTCTCCCAACTGACAACAGAAGCACTCATCGATGTCCCAGCGTTAGACGAACTGACGCTCGGCGATATCGAGTTTCAACAAGAAATCTTACAAACCTACGTTGAAGATATGCCCACCTGTTTGACGAAACTTACCCAGGCGTTCGATCGTGGAGACTGGGAGGAGTTCGCCTCCCACGCGCACCAAATTAAAGGCGCCAGTCGCACCGCTTGCGTGAAATTGATTCCTGAGATTGCCGAACAACTCGAAGATCGGGGGGGAGATCTCGACGATGGCGAGGTTCGAGAGTCCATTGAAAAACTCGAAAAGCTGGTCGATCGCGTGAGAGACTTTTCACAGGACTGGAAAACCTGAAATTTCGGGCGCCCCCTACCAGCCAGACGAGATGAACGACGAACACCTCAAAGCCGAAGCGAAATTGCTGGTAATCGAAGACGATGCCACCACACGCTTGTTGCTGCGGAGAATTTTGCAGAAAGAAGGCTACGAGGTGGCGTTGGCGAAAGACGGTATCGACGGCTTGGATAAGGCGATCGAACTGAGTCCCTCGGTGGTGATTAGCGATTGGGTGATGCCGGGACTCGACGGCATCGAAGTCTGTCGTCGCTTGCGGGCAAATGCCGATTTGTCGGGGACGTTTTTGATTTTGCTCTCCTCTCGAGAAACTGTCGCCGATCGCGTTCAAGGACTCGACGCCGGCGCCGACGAGTTTCTCTCTAAACCCATCGACCCCAACGAACTGAAAGCTCGAGTTCGCGCCGGGTTGCGCCAGTATCAGTTAAACCG
>NZ_JBNGCO010000076.1:0-10039 GCF_049974805.1 Baaleninema sp. | reverse complement strand
TCATCGAATCTATGCGGTTTGGAGCATCTCGAATTCATCAAATCGTCAAGCATTTAAAGAATTTCGTGCGTCTCGACGAAGCTGAAATGAAGCGAGTTGACGTACATGATGGCTTGAAAAGTACGTTAATTATGTTGCAAAACCGACTTAAATTTGAAGGAGAGCGAGAAATAAAAGTTATTGAAAATTACGGTGAAATCCCGAAATTAGATTGCTATCCCGGTCAGCTCAATCAAGTATTTTTGAATATATTGAATAATGCAATTTATTTTTTACATGAATACAGTAAAAGACAAATTATAGACGATCCAAAAATAAAAATAAAAACATCTTTGATTGCTGAAAAATCAGAAATTCGCATCAGCATCGCCAATAACGGACCGAGTATTTCCGAAGAGGTAAAACCGAAAGTGTTTGACCCGTTTTTTACGACCAAACCCGTTGGAAAAGGGACGGGTATGGGACTGTCAATTTGTTATCAAATTATCGTCGAACGCCACGGCGGTCACTTGTCCTGCGTCGTTCCTCCCGAAGGTGGAACGGCATTTATTATCGAACTCCCCCTAGAACAGGAAGACCCGATCGGATAATTGATGATTAATAGTTAATAATTGATAATTAACAGGAAACCGACAACAGGGGTTTCCCCATCGAATTATCTCCCGTCCCCATCATCCCCTCTTCCCGATGGATAAAACGTTACAAGCCTTACTGACACTGCCCCAACTGGAATATTTCGTTATCGATCGCCACCGCACGATCGTTGACTGTTCCTCGGGAGTCTTGCGGTTCGGCGAAGTTCCCGAAGAGGTGAAAATTGGAAGCGACGCGCGATCGCCCTTTCCGGAACTGGTGGGATTGGAGAAAATTCTCGAGGATTTACTATGGCGGCGACGGACTTCCTTCATCCTCAAAGGTATCGCGCGGTTCGCCGACGACTCCTCGATGTTTTATATCGATCTGTATTTTTTGCCGAAAACCCTGGCTTCAAAGGAAATTCCCGGTCAAATTATCGTCTTAATTCGCGATTCCACCGAACGCATGGCCACAGAACAGGAGTTCGGACAAATCGCCAAAGAATACAGCATGGCGTTGACGGCGTTGGAGTCGGCGAAAAACTATATCGATCGCGTCTTCCAAGCCATGAAAGACGCCCTGTTCGTGGTCACGTCAACGGGCCACATCGTCACCACCAACCGCGCCGCCAAAGACCTTTTCGGTTATGAAGAATCGGCTTTGTTGTTACAGCCGATTACCAAACTCATCCTCGACGAGTCTTTATCGGAATCGATCGAACGCGGGGGAAAACTCCCCCAAACTGGCGTTTCCGGAGAGTTTGACTGTCGCACCCAATGGGGGGAAATCCGTCAGTTTGAGTTTTCTTGCGCCACGTTACAGCAGGAAGACGCCGTTGAAGCCTTCGTCTGCATCGGACGGGACATTACCGAACGCAAGCGCCTCGAAACTCAACTGCGACAGCAAGGACAGCGCGATCGCCTTCTCGGACACCTGATGCAGCGCATCCACCAATCCTTGACTTTGCAGGAAATCCTCAATACCACCGTTGGCGAAGTCCAGCAGAGTATGGGGGTCGATCGTGCCTTGGTCGTCCGACTCGAAGAACGACATCAAATGTGTCTGGCTACAGAATCGATGGCGTCGGGTTACGAGTCGATCTTAAACTGTGAGGGCTATCTCGAGGCATTGCGCGATCGCTGTCTGACTCGACAAGGCCGAGAAATCTTGGTTCGCGTTCCCCTGGCCGTTGACGACGTCGCCTCGCACCCCCACCTCGACGAATCCTGTCGCCGGATGTTGCAACAGGTGAAGGTGCGATCGGTCTTGGTGGTTCCTATTTTTAGCAACGCGCCCCCGTCGGAGTTGGAAGCGTCAACGCCGACGTCTGAAACTCAAGCTAACACTCAAACTAAAACTCAAACTAAAACTCAAACTAAAACTCAAACTAAAACTCAACTCTGGGGATTGTTAGCCCTGCAGGTTTGCCGGGAATTGCACCCTTGGCAAAACTGGGAAATAGAAATGTTACAGCGGTTGTCAGAACAGCTTTCGATCGCCATCGAACAGGCGCAGCTATACGAACAACTGCAAGCGGCGAACCAGAAACTCGAACGGTTAGCCAATCTCGACGAACTGACGCAACTGTTCAACCGCCGTCATTTTAACGAAACCTTCGATCGCGAGTGGCGGCGCATGGCGCGGGAACGACAGCCCTTGTCGTTGATATTGTGCGATATCGACGACTTTAAAAGTTACAACGACGCTTACGGCCACGTGGCCGGAGATGTCTGTTTGCAGGAAGTGGCGGCAGTGTTGCGCCGTTGCTTGCGTCGCGGGGGAGATATGGTAGCGCGATACGGCGGCGAGGAATTCGCCCTGGTTCTCCCCAATACGGAGTTATCCGAGGCGGTGCAAGTGGGACAGTCGATTCGCCGGATGTTAGCCAAGCGCAATCTCCCGCATCGCGCCTCGGATGTGAAACCCCATGTGACGATCAGTTTGGGAATAGCCTGTTGGGTGCCGTTGCCTTCTGCTTCTTCTGAGGAGTTGGTGAAAGCGGCAGATTGGGCCTTGTACCAGGCGAAAATTCGCGGGCGCGATCGCTATTGCATCTATCCTCACCGGAAATGGAAGCCTTCTCAGGATCGATCGTAAAAACCCCGGTTTGCTGGACAAACCGGGGTTTGAGGTAGGGACTCGAACGGAAGTTACGGATTTCCCGGTTGCGGGAACGTGAAGTTCCGCTGTTGTTCGAGGATTTCTCGGGCGTCTCGTCCGGGGGTGTAGGTATAGCCGAAGTTATTGGGATCGGCGTCGTCGAGAACGTTAGGGGTCAAGACGACGATGACCTCTTGCCGTTCGTTATCGCGCACCGTCCGCCGGAACAGCGAACCCAGTAGGGGAATATCCCCTAAAATCGGCACTTTACGAACCTCCGTTCGATCGCTGTCCTGAATAATTCCCGACAAAATCAGCGTTTGACCGTCCCGCAGGCGAATTCGTCCCGAACTAATCGAACGGCGTTGAATCAGCGTCACGATTTGTTCTCCTTCACCGGCTGTCCCCACGGGCGCACTAACGCTTGGATTGACCTGTAATGTTACAAAACCGTTGTCGTCAATGCGTTCCACTGTAACAGCCAATTCTAAGCCGACGGGTTCTTTATCGACTTGACGACTCTCACGAGTTCCGCTGGGAGTATCGATAAAATCGATGGTAATTTGACTGACCACTTCTTGAGTCAAATTCACATCCGCCGTTTGACCTTCTTGAATCACCAAGGTCGGATCGGTCAAAATCTTCGCGTTTCCGCTAATTACCTGCGCCTGTAACGTCGCTAGGAAGCGAGTTGGAAACTGAAATAACGAAGGAAGGCTAAACTCATATTCATCAGGACTCGTCACCGGTCGGAGAACAAAACCACTCGGTTCTCCAGTCACTGGGTCGACCGTTGTAGGAATTGCCTCAAAGGTCGTCTCTCCCGGCGTGAAGTCTGTAATTCCAGGATCGGTCGGATCGTTGTTGTTATCAAGAGGAGCATCGGCGGAAGCTGGAAAGTCGTTCGAGAAGAAACCATCTCCTAAGAACGGATCGCCACTATACGGGTTGTTAATAATGGGCGGTGTAATCGGACTACCCACTGTTGTATCGGCATTGGGGGGATTCGCGCCGCCAAAGTTAAAAACAGCCGAACCTCCATCGCTGGATATAAAGGTATCTCCCACCCCAAACGAAAAACTCGGCGTAAATTGCTCTTCGTTATTCAGAGAAACATCTACAATCTTGACGTTAAGCGCAACTTGACGGCGACGGGTTTCAAGCTGCATCAACATTTGAGTTGCCATCTCGACTTTACGAGGATCGCCGACCAGTGTAATTTCATTTCCTGAAAATACTGGGTCTCCCGATCGATTACCAATGGCAACCAGTAAACCTCGCAAAGGTAAAGGCGCATAGCCATCATAAGGATCGCCTCGATCGGCGACAGATAACAATTCAACTGTCGTTCGAGTGGTCGTTGTCGTAATTCGCGGCGAGTTGGGATCTTGAGGATCGATCCGGACAGATTGCGTCTGTGTTTGTGTGGCAACATCACTCGATTCTGCCCCTTGAGACAAGAGGAAATTTCGAGCATCAATTAAAGGGATTTGGTTGAGGCGTAGGGTGCGGCTGATTACAGGTCGTGCGCTATCCGGTAGATTACGGCCGACAACAATTGTATTACCTTCGCGATTGGCTTGCAAACCACTCAAACGCAAGACGTTATTAAACACCTCTTGCACGGACTCGTTTTCCACATCGAGAGTAATGGTTTGACCCGAGCCTTCTTGGTCTTGGTTTCTACGATTGCCATTCGTATCGTTGCCCACATAAGCCAGGTTCAAGCCTGCAGCCCGCGCTAGTAAAGATAGAACTTCTTCAACGGAGGCATCCCGTAAAACCAAGCGCGGAACCCGTTCGGAGGTTCCTAAATTAATCGTGTAAGTAGACGTATCGATGGAGGAAATCGCAATATCTCCCACTGGCGGCGCCACGGCGCGAGGTTGAAAGGCGGGAGCGGGGTTTACCGTCGGTTGTTGTCCTTCAAAGGGAACCCCATCAATTTCAATAGTGGGGTCGGGAACCAGAACGTCCGGGCGCGGTTGCTGTGCGGTTCGCTGGGGCGTTCCCGAGGGTCGCGTCACGCCCGAGTTCGCTTGAGGCCGCTGGGCGATTCCCGGCGGCGGTGCAGAGGGTTGAGACTGAGCGGCGGTGGCGTCGGCACTGTAGTTTAAGACAATGCCCCGACTGGCTTCTTGAACGATTTCCCCGTTGGGGGGCGTGCCGTACCCCGTGACGACCACGCGAGTGCTGTTGGAATCGAGGGGCGTCACCACCACCGAGGCGATACCGGGACTCGGATCGCGCTGGCTGTAGCCGTTCCCTTGCGGTAATCGCAGTTTTGTGTTAATGAGGTCAGCCACGATCGACTCGCCGCGACGAACCAGAAAAATCTGGGGTCGATCGCCGTTGGCGGTATCCATCATCAACATCATGCCAGACGGCGTTTGACGAACCTCGATCGAGGTGACTTCCGTGGGGTTAGCCAAAGCCACTTCCGGGGCGGCTACAACCATTGCTGCGCCGAAGCACAGCCCACCGAGTCCGAAATAATGTTTCACCGCTCTCTCCTCAACGCCAATATCAAATCGCGATTGCGATCGAGTTTACCTAGGTTTCACTTGAAACGGATTTAGAAAGGGATAAACCGAACCGGAATCAGTCCAGTCGATCGCGATTCTGAGTCGTATCTATCATACTGGAAGCGCGATCGCCAACAAACCCGCGTTAAAAATTCGTTGCACCCGGGTTACAGCCTTGTTCTGGCTGTCTTGTCGTGGCGATACCGTTGCGGTCAAGTTCTCTTTCTCCAAAACCGAGAAAATTCCAAAACCCTTGTTTGCGAGAAACCGGGTTTGAGAAAGAGAGTTCCCCGGACAGGATCGATCGACCTTTATTGAGCCGCTTCTTCGCCTTCCCCTTCCTCCTCTTGAGCCATTTGCTGTAACTCCTCCTGAGACAGAGGTAACAACGCCTGCAACGTAAAGGAAGAAGTAATTTTCGCGTCCGGCTGACATCCACTCAAAACGCCGTTTCGATCGAACAAAAAGGTTTGGTCTTCCAGCTCAGCTTCAAAGTTCTTAACCACCAACAGGGGTTGAAGCTGCTCCATTTGCGTCAAAACCATGCGCGTTTGGTCGAAATTCCCCTGCATTTCCACCTCGTAAGTCTGACGTTTCACCTGATTGTCCGCACTCGCACCGAGGGAACCATCTTGAACCAATTCGTAACCGTCCTCCGTAATCGCCGCCGCGTTCGTCTGGCGGGAAGTTTCCGGAAACACCGGCTCGAAGCGGGTCAATTTCGCTTGCGCAAAAAAGCCATCCACCCGTCGGTCTAAATCAGCATAATTGTCAATCACCGACGTAGGACAGCCTTCGGCCACCAACTTCGCGCGAATTTCCTCGGGTCCCAAATTCGCATTGCGCTGTCGAACCTGTTGGTTGAGGTCTAACAGGAGCGTATCGAGACTGTCAGGACTGGCGAACATCGACAGCACGTCTCGCTGAATCTGTTCGGCGGCGTCTCGTTCTTCCTGAGCCGCTTCGATTTGCGCCAGAATATCCCCCTGGGCTTGGCGTTGCGCCTCTTTCTCAGCAATTTCTCGCCGCAGGTTCGATCGTTGCTCCCACAAGGGTTTGACAAAATTCAGCGCCAGGTATATCGAAGCCCCCAAACCGACGACGGCAATGACCACCGCCAGGATTTGAGGCGACAGCGTAATCCCAAACAGGGCAATCCCTTCGGCTGCCTCCTCTTCACCTTCCATAAATTCTTCGTCTGGGTTGACCATCGTTAGATTACCCCTCTACTTTGCAGTTGCTGGATTCGGTTAACAAGTCCTAATGCACCCTTACGCTGCAATTCTGGCAAGATTTCCGTCGCCGGAACTTCGCGAATTTGCGTGACCAGCTCGAATTCAACCACCTGCTCGAACTCCAACCCCGTCGGCGCGTTGTCGTCGTAGGTTTGACTTCTCGCTTGGTAGTCCGTCATTTCCGCCGCAATCAATTGCGTGGCCGAGCCTTTAAACAGAGACGATTCCTGTAACACCACCACGAAATCGTTCACGTCGCTAAAGGACTTGGCGATACCGGAAATCGTCACCAGCGACGGCGGCCGTCCCGTTTCCGTCGGTTCCGGTTTGGGCAATCCCGAAGGCGGACGGCTGGCATCGTATTCGATCTGTCGAACCTCGCTAATCCTAACCCCGCCCGGTTGGCGATCGCGTAAATCCTGCAACAGCGCCGACCAGGGGGTAATGTAGTTAAACACCCCGGCCAACGCCTGAGTTTGCGCTTTAATTTGCTGGGTTTCCTGTTGAATTTGTTTGTATTGTTGTTCCTTTTGAAGATAGCTGCTGAGTTCGGCTTCGAGGTCGCCAATTTCCGCCTCTAACTGTGGAATCTCAAACTGTTTCAAATAGATAAACGCGCCACCCACCGCCGCCAGAAAGGCCACGGCGACCGCCGTTCCGCCGATGAGAACCGCCTTCCCTGGAATTTCGATCGATCGTCGTTCCCCCGCCGGGGCGGCTGCGGACTCAGGGCGATATTCTGGGCGATCGTTGAGAAAATTAATATCGATACTGTACACGGTCTTAAACCTCCCGCATTCCTAGACCCAGGATGACGCCCAAACCGGGCCGTTGAACCAGAGGAACTTCCTCTTCGTCCATTTCCAATCCTAGCGCAGCCACCGGATCGACTTGGTTGGTGGGAATACTCAATCGCTGCATGAAGAATTCGTCGAGTTGTCCGATGGAACTTCCCGGTCCGACGAGGAACAACTGCGCCACTTCCAAGCCTTCGCTTTGATTGAGATAGAAATCGATCGAGCGGCGAATTTCGTCCGCCAGTTCCCCCAATACCTTCATCATCGCCGTCGTTCCCGGGTTGTTGCCTCCCATCGTCCCCATCGTCATACTATCTCCGGTGTTCACCGGCAGCGTCATCCCTTGCAACAGTTCCGTATTGCGGGACGGGGGCAGGTTCATAGCAGCAGACAGGGCGCTTTGAATTTGAAAACTACCAATGCCGATGGTACGGGAAAACTGAGGGATGCCATCGACAATGACGGAAATTTCCGTACTGTCGAACTCGAGATCGGCGGTGACGGCAGCTTCCGAGGGCGTAAACTGTTGCAGTTGGTCGCGGATGCAGCGCAATACAGAAAAACTGCTGACTTCCACCACGTCCAAATCCAGCCCCGCTTCCTGAAACACAGTGAGATAGCTGTCTGTGACTTCCTTGCGCGTGGCTACAAACAACAGTTGAGTTCTCGTTTCCCCCTCCTCGTCCACGAAAGACCGCAGCTGTTGAAAGTCCACATCAGCTTCCTCGCGGGGATAGGGCAAATACAATCCCGCCTCTTGGTTGACGTAATCCCGCAGTTCGTTCTCGTCGAGACCGTCGGGAACGGGAATCAAGCGCACGATCGCTTCTCGACTCGGAACCGCCGTCGCGATATGTTTGGCTTTGATTTTATGTTCTTCGATCGTGGTTTCGAGGAGTTGCGCCATCGTGGGCAAATCCAGAATCTGCCCTTCTTCCATCACCCCTTCGGGAACTTCTTCGGTGATGAAGTTGGCGATTTTGTAGCCCTGCCCTTGCTTTTGCAGTTTAATCAAGTTGATTCGATCGGGACAAAGTTCGATCCCGATCCCTTGTTTGGACTTGGAGAAGATATTTTTAATAAAGTTAACCACGCTGTCCTCCATCACGAAGCGAGCGATCGCAGGTCCCGAACGCTCGCGATCGACGCGCGTTTCGAGAGATTAGCCGAACCCTTGCCCCAGAGCTAACACTGTTCTACTACGGGGCTGAAGTCCGTGACAAGTCCGCTCGATCGCCCGTCAACTCGCCCAATTTAACCAAATTTCAGGAATAGATAACCGAGACGGTTGCTCAGTACGCGATCGGCCCGACGATCCGTCTCGAACAGATACACCCATGAAGCACTTTAGCCGAACCTCAGTCAAACAGTGGGGAATTCGCCTGTTTTGCGGCGGACTCCTCAGCAGTCTCGTCAGTTGCGCCGCCTCGCCACCGCCCCCAGAGGAGGGAACTGTAGAATTTTGGACGATGCAACTGCAACCGCAGTTTACAGAATACTTCAACGACCTCATCGCCGATTACGAATCCCAACACCCCGATACAGAAATCGATTGGGTAGACGTTCCCTGGTCGGCCATGGAAGCCAAAATGCTGGCCTCCGTCTCCGCCCAAACCGCCCCCGACCTAGCCAACCTCAACCCCACGTTTTCAGCACTTCTCGCCGGCCGTAACGCCTGGTTGAACCTCGACGATCGCGTTTCCGAAACAGTACGCCAACAGTACCTCAGCCCCATTTGGGACGCCAGCCGCTTCCAGGGACAGAGTTTCGGCATTCCCTGGTACGTGACCACCCGCATCACCATCTACAACCGCCAACTCTTCCAGACTGCCGGAATCGATCGACCTCCCGCTACCTATGCTGAATTAGCACAACTTGCCAAAAAAGTCAAGGATAAAACTGGAAAATATGCCTTTTTCGTCACCGTAGTTCCCGACGATTCCGGAGAAGTTCTCGAGTCGTTAGTACAAATGGGCGTCCGACTGGTGGACGACTCGGGAAAAGCCGCCTTTAACACCCCCAAAGGCAAAGCCGCCTTTGAATATTGGGTCAAGCTGTATCGAGACGGCTTGATTCCCCGCGACGTTCTCACCCAGGGCCACCAACGGGCCATCGAACTCTACCAAGCCGGAGAACTCGCCCTGTTAACCTCCGGTCCGCAGTTTTTCCAAACCATCGCCAACAACGCCCCCGACATCGCCGCCGTCTCCGAAGCCGCCCCGCAAATTACCGGAGACACGGGGAAAATTGCCGTAGCGGTGATGAACGTCGTAATTCCCAAAGATACCGACAACCCAGAAGAGGCCATCGACTTTGCTCTATTTCTAACCAATCCCGAAAATCAACTCGCCTTTTCCAAAGCCACCAACACCCTACCGTCCACCATCGAAACCCTACAAGACGAATATTTCCAAACCGCCACCGACGACACCACCCAAGTAGACGACGCCCGCGTTATCAGTGCCGAACAACTACAACGGGCTGAAGTGCTAGTTCCACCCATCTCCAACGCCAACGAATTACAACGAATTATTTACGACAACTTGCAAGCGGCGATGTTAGAAGAAAAAACCGTCGAACAGGCACTTTCCGACGCTGAAGCGGAATGGAACAGTTTGACCCGTTAGAACGGACAGAACCTTACTGGAAACCGGGTTTCGGCAACCCTACCGACCCGGTACAATACTCCATCCTTTTCTCAAATCTCCCCTTCGCCCCCTATCCCCATGCATCTCTGGGCGTGAATACCTGATTGACGTTCTCCCCCGCCTGAAGGCAGGGGGATTCATCGTTCTACGAGTCTCCG
>NZ_JBNGCO010000075.1:0-25930 GCF_049974805.1 Baaleninema sp. | reverse complement strand
TGAACGAAGGTTTGCGGGCTTGGATGGCACCTACCGACCAACCCCACGAAGGCTTCGAGTTCCCCGAAGAGGTTCTGCCTCGCGGTAACGCTCTGTAAGCTCGATTTCAATTCAATTTCGGTACTATCTCTTTAGTCCGATCTTTGGGATTTTTATTCTGCATACTGTAAAAGGCGGTTTCTCCTAGCATTGCCGCCTTTTTTCACAAAGTACGTCGCAAACGACATAGGTTTGATGGAGGTTTGACCTCGTGGCAACATCCTTTAACACTGCAATGGTTGGCGGCGGACGCGACCAGCAATCATCAGGCTTCGCCTGGTGGTCTGGAAACGCCCGCCTGATCGACCTGTCTGGTAAACTCTTGGGCGCTCACGTCGCCCACGCCGGTCTGATCGTTTTCTGGGCCGGAGCGATGACCCTGTTTGAAGTCGCTCACTTCGTTCCGGAAAAACCCATGTACGAGCAGGGCTTGATCCTGCTGCCTCACCTGGCCACCCTCGGTTGGGGTGTCGGCCCCGGCGGTGAAGTCATCGATACCTTCCCCTACTTCGTGGTGGGTGTCCTTCACCTGATTTCTTCGGCCGTATTGGGTCTCGGCGGTATCTACCACGCCGTTCGCGGTCCCGAGCGCCTCGAAGAATATTCGTCCTTCTTCGGTTACGACTGGAAGGACAAAAACCAAATGACCAACATCATCGGCTTCCACCTGATCCTGTTGGGTCTCGGCGCCTTCCTGTTGGTGGCGAAAGCCATGTTCTTCGGCGGTGTTTACGATACCTGGGCCCCCGGTGGTGGTGACGTTCGCATCATCACCAACCCCACGCTGAACCCAGGGGTGATTTTTGGTTATCTGCTCCGCGCTCCCTTCGGTGGCGAAGGTTGGATGATCAGCGTGGACAACATGGAAGATATCATCGGCGGTCATATTTGGATCGGCCTCATCTGCATTTCCGGTGGTATCTGGCACATCCTGACCAAGCCTTTCGGCTGGGCCCGTCGCGCCTTCATCTGGTCCGGTGAAGCTTATCTCTCCTACAGCATCGGTGCGTTGTCGCTGATGGCGTTCACCGCGTCGGCTTTCGTCTGGTTCAACAACACCGCTTATCCGAGCGAGTTCTACGGACCGACCAACGCTGAAGCCTCTCAAGCTCAATCCTTCGTGTTCTTGGCTCGCGACCAAAAATTGGGTGCGAACATCGGTTCCGCTCAAGGTCCGACGGGTCTGGGTAAATACCTTATGCGCTCTCCCACGGGTGAAATCATCTTCGGTGGTGAGACGATGCGTTTCTGGGACTTCCGCGGTCCTTGGCTCGAACCCCTGCGCGGACCCAACGGTCTCGACCTGAACAAGCTGAAAAACGACATTCAGCCTTGGCAGTTGCGCCGTGCGGCTGAGTACATGACTCACGCCCCCAACGGTTCGATCAACTCGGTTGGTGGTATTATCACCGAACCCAACTCTGGATTTAACTATGTGAACCCCCGCGCTTGGCTGGCTGGGTCTCACTTCATCCTGGCGTTCTTCTTCTTAGTCGGACACCTCTGGCACGCCGGACGCGCTCGCGCCGCTGCTGGTGGTTTTGAGACGGGACTCGATCGCGAAAGCGAACCCGTGCTGTCGATGAAACCCCTCGACTAGGTTGGTCCTCGATGTCTCGGCTGGGTTTAGGCTCAGTTGAGGGTTGAAGAACTCACAGTTTAAAAAGAGGCTTCTACCGTTGGGTAGGAGCCTCTTTTTACGGCCGCTTCGAGGGGGGCGATCGACCGGATTTCGATTCGCGCTTGGGGAGTGTCCGACCTGTCTGGTAGCCTAGTGACAGGTTCGCGCGACAGTATTGATGACACCGCCGGCCGCTCGTGAATCATGACGCAGAAAAAGGAAAAAGGGATGGTCATTACGGACGATCGAAATTCGCCCCACGAAGCCCAATTTGATTTATCGACCTATTTAGCCGAGGGGAAAGCGTTAGTCGAAACGGCGCTCGATCGCTCGTTAGAGATTACGTATCCCGAGCGCATTTACGAAGCGATGCGTTACTCTCTCTTGGCAGGAGGTAAGCGACTTCGTCCGATTCTCTGTTTGGCCACCTGTGAAATGAGCGGGGGAACGCGGGAAATGGCGCTACCGACCGCCTGCGCCCTGGAAATGGTTCATACGATGTCGTTGATTCACGACGACCTCCCGGCCATGGATAACGACGATTACCGTCGCGGCAAACTCACCAACCACAAGGTTTACGGCGACGACGTGGCGATTTTGGCCGGAGACGGTTTGCTGGCCTACGCTTTCGAGTATATTGCCGTGGAAACGAAAGGGGTGCCGGCCGAACGACTGTTGCAGGTGGTGGCTCGCTTGGGTCGCGCCGTCGGTGCCGCTGGGTTGGTGGGCGGACAAGTGGTGGATTTGGAGTCGGAAGGAAAATCCGATATTTCTCTCGAAACCCTGACTTTCATTCACACCCATAAAACTGCCGCCTTACTCGAAGCCAGCGTCGTTTCTGGCGGCATTTTAGCCGGGGCTTCTCAAGAGGAAATCGGACGCCTCTCTCGTTACGCTCAAAACATCGGTTTGGCCTTTCAAATCGTGGACGATATCCTCGATATCACCGCCTCTCAAGAAGTCCTCGGCAAAACCGCCGGAAAAGATTTGAAAGCTCAAAAAGCCACCTATCCCAGTTTGTGGGGATTGGAAGAGTCGAAACGACAAGCCGAACAACTCATCGAAGCGGCTCAGGCGGAACTGTCACCGTTCGGCCCCTCTGCTCGACCCTTAAATGCGATCGCCGACTTTATCGTTCGCCGTCAGTACTAATCTTCATTATTAAGGGAAGAGATGCACGAGTTTAGTCACGTCCTGCACAACCAAATTCTCATCGTCGCGACGGCGGCTTGTCTGATCGCTCAGTTTTCTAAATTGCTGGTGCATTTCGCGCAGTATCAAAAGGTGAACGTGCGCGTGTTAGTGGAAACAGGCGGAATGCCGAGTTCTCATTCGGCATTGGTGACGGCTTTGGCTACGGGAGTCGGGCAAACCTTGGGCTGGGACAGTATTGAGTTTGCCATGGCCTCTATCTTCGCCGCCATCGTGATGTACGACGCCGCAGGAGTTCGTCAGGCAGCCGGAAAACAAGCTCGGGTTCTCAATCAAATTCTCGACGAGCTGTTTCACGAAGGCAAACAGTTTGATGAAGACCGACTTAAGGAGTTACTCGGACATACGCCGTTTCAAGTGTTGGTGGGATCGGCTCTCGGCATCGCCATCGCTTACGCAGCCGGTTCGGCCTATTGATGGCCTCTTCACAACTCGAACGTCCAAACAAAAAGCCCAGTTTTTCACTGGGCTTTTTATCGCGATCGATCGACTCGATACGCTCTAAAAACAGATCTCAAAACAGATCTAAAACAAGATCGCTGTTCAAAGCGATCGAATTACTATTTGAGCGGGTGAAAGAGTAAATCGGGAAAGAAGCGATTGAACTCAATCAGAATTCCCGCCGTGATTAACATCCAAACGGCAGCCAAAACAGGTGCGCTCGACAGATATCTTTGTAAGCCTTGCATAAACGATCTCCAAGTTCCAAACAGTTAAATCCAACCCTTAGCGGGGGGAAATGGGGATTTCGTTGTCTTTAGCAAACATTTCCCCACTGGTGATTTCTCCAAATGCTGCCAGCGGCCAAAGTGCAGCAGACAGAGATTTACTCACCGCCAAAGGAACGTCGATGATAATTTCTTTGTCTTCGGGAGATTTTTCGCCCTGAATCGCTTGCAGGTAGCTGCGGCCAGCCCAGCCAATCCAACCCGCAACGTACAGGAACATAATGCCAGGAATCATGAATTCCCCAGCGTGGCTCCAACGACCGTCTACAATTAAGTGAGGTAAGCCGTCTTCACCACACAAAAGTTCTTCACCGTACCGCTCGAAACGTTGTTTGGCTTGTTCGGTGGTGGCGCGTTTCGCACGGGCGAGGAACGCGGAATTTTCGTTACAAGGGGTCAGTCCCGCTACGTCTGCCGAAGCAGTCGGTGCAAAACTAAACCAAAGAACTGCTGTTAAAACCAGCGCCAATAGTCGTCGCATAAGTAGGCTTTCCTTAATGAACAAAACTGACACAACCATCGACGAAAACTTCCTAATATTAAACAGGAAGATCGCTCGTCTTTTCTATCCAACGCGGGCGTTCCTCCCAGATTGGAGATCCCACGGTTGCGAAATGGTCTTGAGTTATCTTCGTTTGAGACGCTTTCGCGACTACAAGCCAGTGTTGAAAGATGTCTGGCTAGAATCCTACCATACAAGATAACGCTCTCTCGTCTCCCTTTCTTGGCAAATGGCAACAATTTTAGCGATCGAAACAAGTTGTGACGAAACGGCTGTGGCAATTGTTAAAAAACGTCAAGTTTTAAGTAGTATTGTTACATCTCAAATCGACACCCATCGGCGTTACGGCGGTGTGGTTCCCGAGGTGGCCTCCCGCCAACACCTGGAACTCATCGACGATGCCATCGAACAAGCCCTGGAAACGGCGGGCGTCCCCTGGACAGATATCGACGGCGTAGCCGCCACCTGCGCCCCCGGCCTCGTTGGTGCCTTACTGGTGGGACTCAGTGCCGCGAAAACCCTCGCTCTCGTTCGTCAAAAACCCTTTCTGGGGGTTCACCACCTCGAAGGTCACATTTACGCCGCCTATTTGACCGATAGAGACCTGGAACCGCCCTTTTTATGTCTTTTGGTCTCTGGCGGCCATACCAGCCTCATTCACGTCAAAGACTGCGGCATTTACGAAACTCTCGGCCAAACTCGCGACGACGCGGCCGGAGAAGCCTTCGACAAAGTCGCGCGATTGCTGGATTTAGGCTATCCCGGCGGGCCGGCGATCGATAAAATCGCCAAAACCGGCAACCCGAAAGCCTTTCCCCTCCCCGAAGGCAAAGTCAAAGTTCCCAACGGCGGCTTTCACCCCTACGATACCAGTTTCAGCGGCTTGAAAACCGCCGTCTTGCGCCTCGTTCAACGCCTCAAAGCCGAAGGAGGCGAACTCCCCGTGGCGGATATCGCTGCCAGCTTTCAACATACCGTCGCCCGCGCCCTCACCAAACGGGCGATTCGCTGCGCCCTCGATGCTAACCTCTCCACCATTGTCGTCGGCGGGGGCGTCGCCGCCAACAGCAGCCTCCGACAGCAACTTCAAGCCGCCGCCGAGGAACACCATCTTCGCGTTCTGTTTCCACCGATGAAATACTGCACGGACAACGCCGCCATGCTGGGTTGTGCGGCGTCCGAACATCTCAGCCGAGGTCGGGTTTCACCGATGACGTTGGGGGTTCAGTCGCGAATGTCCCTCTCGGAAGCTTTGAATTTATACGTCGCCTCGGGAGATGAGGGGATGAGGGGATGATGGGATGAGGGGATGATGGGATGATGGGATGATGAGGTGATACTTCATCCTTGACCTGGCGTGCCAAAAACTCTCTGTGTCCTCTGTGTCTCGGTGGTGAATACTTTTTCAAACCCTCCTTATCGGAATCGCATAGAGTACGAAAAACCCCGTAGAAACCTGTTGTTCAACGTTCCTACGGGGTAAATTCAACGAGGTCGATCGACCGAATTTTCTATTGATTATCTTCGCTGTTTTGAGCGATCGATAACTCGTCGAGGTATTTATCGATCGCTTCGCTGGCTAAAGCCAACATAGGTTTTCCGAGCCGTTGCGAATCGGCTTTGAGGCGATCGTAAACTCGGTCATAAATCCGAATGCGATGGCGTTCTTTGCGCTTGGGTTTCAAGCTACTGGGATCGTAGGTTTCGGTAAATTGGCGCAAGGCATCGAAGCCGACGCGGTGGCAGAAATCGCCAAATCGTTCGCCGGGTTTGCGGTCTTTTTTAAAGTAGACAAACAGGGGTTCGAGTTCGGCTTCTAAATTATCGATACTCAAGCGATCGAGGTACAATTCCGCTAACCGGGTTTGATGGGGATCTGCCCCCAACCACAACTGATAAATCCCCGGTGCGCGACCGACAAAGCCCAATTCTGCCATGTAGGGACGGGCGCAACCGTTGGGGCAGCCCGTCATTCGGACGACAAATTCTTCGTTGGGCAATCCCACGCGATCGAGCAGTTGGCGAATGCGTCCTAAAATATCGGGAATGGCACGCTCGGACTCGGTGATGGCTAAGCCGCAGGTGGGCAGGGCGGGACAAGCCATCGACAGTCGATCGATCCCGTCGAGGTCTTCGGCGCTTTGAATGCCGTTTTCTTTGAGGATTCGATCGATCTCCGGCCGTTGTTCCGGCTCGATTTCGTAGAGCAAAATGTTCTGATGGGGCGTCAGACGCATCGGAAGCGAGAATTTCTCGACAATCTGACGCAGGGCGGTTTTCAGCGTCCATCCCTCGCGATCGCTCACGCGACCGTTCTGCACGAACAGCCCTAAAAACAGCTTCCCGTCTCCCTGTTCGTGCCAGCCGACGAAATCTTCGTATTTAAACTCAGGTAATGGTTTGAACGGTTGCAGCGGTTGACCGAAATATTCCTCGACGGTGCGGCGGAATTTCTCAACGCCCCAGTCGTGGAGGAGGTATTTCAACCGGGCGTGGCGGCGGTTGACGCGATCGCCGTAATCCCGTTGCGTGGCGACGATGGCTTTCAGCACGTCGTAAAATTGCGATTTCTCCACATAGCCGATTTCGTCGGCCAAGCGGGGAAAGGTTTCTTCTTTATTGTGCGTCCGGGCGAGGCCGCCTCCTGCTAAAACGTTAAACCCTTGCAATTCCCCGTTCTCGTCGGTAATGACGACGAAGGATAAATCCTGAGAGTACAAATCCACGGAGTTGTCGCCGGGAACCGTCACGCAGCTTTTGAACTTGCGCGGCATATACCGTTCGCCGTACAGGGGTTCTTCTTTGTCGTGAAAAACGGTTCCGTTCCCGTTGCGGCTGCGGGCGGCTTTCACTTCCGGGGCTTCTTCTGCGGAAATGGCTTTTTCGCCGTCGAGCCAAATTTCGTAGTATGCGCCCGTTTGCGGGGCGAGTAAGTCGGCGATGTTGTCGGCGTAAGTCCAGGCGAGATCGTATTCGGGACGGTTTTTAAAAGGAGCCGGAGGCGCCATGACGTTGCGGTTGAGGTCGCCGCAAGCGCCTAACGTCGATCCCATGCTGTTGACGATGGCGGCGATCGAAGCTTTCAGGTTCTTCTTCAAAATGCCGTGAAGCTGAAACCCTTGGCGCGTCGTCACCCGCAGGTTTTGATAGCCGTATTCGTCGGCCAGTCGATCGAGGGTCAAATACAGTTGAGGAGGAATGTACCCGCCAGGGTTGCGGGTTCGCAGCATCATGCGATAGTCCTTGTCCTGCCCTTTAACGCGGTTGTCCCGGTTGTCTTGTTGGTAAGACCCGTGAAATTTCAGGATTTGAACGGCATCTGCGCTAAAGTGCGTCGTATCTTGCAGGATTTCCGTTGCCACGGGTTCGCGCAAAAAGTTGCTGCGCTCTTTAATTCCTTCGAGTTTAGAAAGTTTTCGGTCTGAAGTCGGTTTCGTCGTCGGCGTAGCCATGAACTTATCGAGTGAGGGTAGGTCGTCAGGATCGGCATTCGGCAACTGAAACGCCATGCCGAACATCGGTAATCCGGTCGGGATTTCGGAGAATTCAGTTTGACAATTATTCTAACATCCCCCCTATGCTTCCCAGGGGGGACTCCAGCGAAGCGGGAACGGGGAACGGGGAGAACTCCTTATCTCATCATCTCCCTCAGTGGTGCAGAAAACTTTTCGAGATTGGAGGGTTGACAAAATGCGCAAAATATGTAATTGCCAGATTCCCGGCAGCCATTTAGCGATCTGAGATTTTTGGGCCAACCCTTTAATAGGGCGATCTCTTTCTCACCTCATCATCTCCTCATCAGTTATCCAGGGGTTCGAGGTTGCCGCCGACGACCCAACCTTCATCTTGTGTCGCGGTCGATCGAACCCGCTGCCACGCGCCGTTTTCGGCTTCTTCCAAAACGAGGACCGTTTCGTTAAAAGCGACGCCGCCGATACTGGTGGCTTCGTAACCGGCCTCTTGTCGCAAGGTCAAGCCTTCGGGCCAAGTCACCCGAGCGCGATACAATCCCGCCTCTGGCGTCGGGGTGGGCGTCGGGGTGGGCGTAGCGGCGGGGGCGGGGGTGGGCGTGGCGCTGACGGTTGTAGCCGTTGGGGCGTCGGCGGTTGCAGTATGGTCGCTAAAATCGGGTTTCGGGGGGAGTGCGGTCAAACGCGCCACCAAATATAACGACGCGGCGAGCGCCCCACTAATAGTTAAGGCGATCGCCAGCGTAAATCCCAAAATAAATTTCGCCAGGTTCGACAGGTTCATAGACGCTGAATCTCAAAAAAAATGGCTTAGCCCTCGCCCCGCAGTTGTCCTTGGATGCGACGAGTCAGGCTGCTGTTGCGAGAGGCCAGACGGGCTTTCCCCGACATCGCCCACTCTTGCAACAGTTGAATTTGTTCCTGCGCCGTTCGCGCCAGGGGGACGATTTGGCTGGCCGCTTCGAGTATATCGTCTGTGGTGAAATCTCGATTCTGGCTGAAGCCGATGTGCATGGCTTCCACGATGGCCTGTTCGATTTCCGCTCCCGAAAAATCGGGGGTTTCGTAGGCCAGTCGATCGATATCGTAACTTTTGAGGTTGTGGGGGCGCAGTCGCGACAGATGCACGGAAAAAATTTCCTTGCGCTCTTCTTGGGAGGGCAAACCCACGAAAAAGATTTCGTCGAACCGCCCTTTTCGCAGCATTTCCGGCGGGAGGGCGCGAATATCGTTGGCGGTAGACACCACGAACACCGGGGAATTTTTCTCCGCCATCCAAGTAATAAAGGTTCCGAACACGCGGCTGGTGGTCCCGCCGTCTCCGCCTCGGTTGACGCCGGCAAAGGCTTTATCGATTTCGTCAATCCAGAGGACGCAGGGGGCGAGGGCTTCAGCCACCTGAATCATCTGCCGGGTACGGGATTCCGATTCTCCCACCAAGCCGCCGAAGAGCCGTCCCACGTCCAACCGCAACAGGGGTAAGTGCCAGTGGTGGGCGATGGCTTTAGCGGTGAGGGATTTTCCGGTTCCCTGAATTCCCACCAACATCAAACCGCGCGGGTGGGGGAGTCCGTATTGGCGGGCTTGTTCGGAAAAGGCTCCGCCCCGCCGCAGCAACCAATCTTTGAGGTTGTCGAGGCCGCCGATATCGGAAATGTTTTCCGTGGCGGGGTAAAATTCCAGAATTTGGGTTTGGCGAATGGTTTGGCGTTTTTCTTCGAGGATGAGTTCTACGTCTTCTCCTCGAAGTTCGCCGTGGGTGGCGATCGCTCGGGCGAGAACGCGCCGAATCCGTTCCAGAGACAGACCTTGGCACGATCGAACCATATCGTCGAGGACGCGATCGCTCAAAGACCGAGTACTCGCGGCCAACAGTCGATCGATCTCGCGGCGAATTTCGTCGGCGTCGGGGAGGGAAAACTCCATCACCGTGAGAACTTCGCTCAAATCTTGCGGAATATCCACCGTCGGCGCCAGCAACACCAAATTTTTCGGTTGCGATTTGAGGCGACGGGCGAGATTTCGCAACTTCCGCGAAATGGAAATATCCTCGAGAAAGCGGTGAAAATCCCGCAAGACGAACACCGCTGGAGCCGAAGCGGGGAGTTTTTCCACCTGTTCGAGAGCGGCGAGGGGATTGCGTCGGGCGGCGCCTTCGTCGGTGGGGTTGCCCTGATAGCCATCTACGAAATCCCACAGGTAGACGCCGCGATTTCCCTGAGATTTAGCTGACTCGGCGATGGCGGCTTCGACTCGTTCTTCTTCGAGAGTCGCCACGTAGATAACGGGATAGCGGGCGCGGAGTAACAGCTCGAATTCGTCTTTAAAACTCATTTCTGGTGTTTTTTACCCCGGAAGTCGGTCTTTGAGTTGTTGCAATGCAGCCCAGCGGCTATCGGTGAGGTCGCTGGGGTTCGTCTCGACCTGGATTCCCGAACAGTCTTCGTTGCAGAGTTTTTGAGGGGGAACTGCCAAACAGAGTTGTTCGTAAATCCAAGTTTGTAGGTCGAATTCTCCGTCCGGGCGCAGGGTTTCCACCAAGTCCTCGACGGCTACTTCCTGCTCGATGGGGAGGTCTTCGGGGTTGGTGGGGTTGGCGTCGAGCCAAATCGGCTCGCTCGGCTCGATTTTGACGCGGTAATTATACTGTTGCAGGCATCGATCGCAGGTTAGCGTCACGATAGTTTCGATGCTGGCAGATACTTCTAAATAAGTTCCTTGATGGGTGACGCGAGCCACGCCCCGCACGGGCATCAAGGTGTCTAAGCCCGGTACGAACTCTCGAAATTCCACAATTTCAGTTTTGTCCGGCGCTTTGAGTAAGGAGGGAATATAGATCGCATCCATAACACTTGTTCTCTAACGGCTCGCGGCGAACGGCTCGCGTCGGGCGTGCCACTGTGGGTTAACGGAGCCGAACGACCAATGTACGATGGGGTTCTTGACCGCGACTGAAGGTTTCGAGATCTTCGCTGTCTTTGAGCAACGTATGAATTTGTCGACGTTCGGCCCCCGACAAGTCCGCAATTTCAATGGATTCTCCCGTCTCGCGGACTTGTCGGGCGACCTCTTCAGCTTTCGATCGCAGTTCTTCTTGGCGTTTTTGGCGATACCCTGCCAGTTCGAGTGTATAGGCGGCTTGCAATTCCTCATCGCATCCCATATTGAGGATGGCGTTGGCGAGGTACTGAATGGAATCGATCGCCTTTCCGCCTTCGCCGACGAGGGCTGACACCTGTTCCGGGGTCAACGCGGAGGATTCGATCGTCAGCCAGTAGGCATCATCTTGACAAGTGACGTCAACTTGGGCGGGAAGTCCCGCCAGTTGCAGCAGTCTTTCCAACCACTGTTGACCCCGTTCTGCTTTGGCATCGCTCATGAAGTCTCGATCCTCAAACTGTCTCGATCCTATCCGGCTTTTTTCTTAGAGCGTTTCGGCTCGAAGGGCAGCGTTTGACGCTTGCCATCTTTTCCCGCCTCAGCCTTTTCCTGAGCGTCCACGATTTTCTGAAGGTTTTCCGGCAGCGGTTCCCGTGACAGAATAAAGGTTTGAGCGGTTTGGAAGATGTTGGCTATGACCATGTACATCAACACCCCAGCCGGCAGCGGGAAGAACAGAAACATCCCCGTAAACAAAATCGGCGTCAGCTTGCTGATGGTTTGTTGTTGGGCGTTGGCACTGCTGTCTTGTCCCTGTCCCGAGAGGATTTGGTTAACGTAGAGACTCACGCCGAAGAACAGCACCATTCCGACGATATCCCAGTGAATGTTACCGTTTTCGTCCGTGGCACCGACGCGACCCAGGGCTTGGACGAACAGGAAACCTTTATTGGCAGCCAAGCCGGGAATTTTGCCTTCGATGGTAGCTTTCCCGGGGGCAAGGGCGACCAGGCTTCCGTCTTCGTTGACTTGCAGGCGTTCTTGGCCTTTCGTCACCGTCCACTGAGGTGTCAGTTCGGGGTCTCCTTCTTCAGCCAACCGCTTTTGTAGGGGCGCACCTTCGACGGTTTGGAACTCGACGTTCGTTCTTTCTCCGACCACGAGGCGATTTCCGGCTGGGAGAATTGCGGAGACTTGCGTGTGAATGCCGTCGGAGATATAAACGTTTTTCGGGTCGGTGGCGTAGACTTGCGGTTGGATGCGTTCGATTTGTTCGCGGGGGAAGATTTCCACGTCGATCGAATAGCTCATATCCGAAAACGGCGATCCCCGCAGCGTTGCGAACAGGGCGAAGAGGACGGGCATTTGAATCACCAGGGGCAAGCATCCCGCGAGAGGGTTGCCGAATTCCTGGTAAACTTTGCTCATTTCTTCCTGCTGTTTGGCAGGCTCGTCTTTATATCGTTCTTGAATCTCCTTGACGCGCTTTTGCATTGCGGGTTGGGCGACGCGCATCCGGCGCATACTGCGAATCGATTTCGCACTGAGGGGGTAGAGTGCGAAGCGAATCACGAGCGTCAGCGCGACGATCGCCAGTCCGTAGCTGGGCACGATCCCGTAAAATAAATCCAGGATCGGCAGCATTACGTTATTGGAGAGAAAACCAACACCAAAATCCATTCGTTTTACGCCAATTTCTGCGCTTGAAGTTGCTTGAGTCTGTCTTTTTCGGGGCGAGTGGGTTTAGCTGCCGAGAGAACCGCTCACTTTTCGGGCTTCTGGGGACAGCCGCTCGTTAATATAGTCGTAAACTTGACGGAAGCGGGGAACC
This sequence comes from Baaleninema sp., assembly GCF_049974805.1. Classification (NCBI taxonomy): domain Bacteria; kingdom Bacillati; phylum Cyanobacteriota; class Cyanophyceae; order Oscillatoriales; family Oscillatoriaceae; genus Baaleninema; species Baaleninema sp. The sequence goes on along the minus strand of NZ_JBNGCO010000075.1, from coordinate 13,647 downwards.
GCACGCAGTTCGAGACGGTTTCCGCCTCGAACGGTAATGACCATATCGCCCCACAGTCCGAAACCGCGCGGGACGGTCACGACTTTTATGATTTCTGAGTAAACGACATCGGTGCGATCTCGCCCCATCCATCCGCCGTTGACGGAGATTCGACGGTTCGTAATCCGAAACCGCAACCATAAGGCTCGAATTACCGCACCTACCGTTAAGGGTAAGCCAATCACGGTCAAGCCGATTAAGATATTAAAAATCAAATCCCCGATATGGGGTCCGCCTTCATAAAAGACTTCCTCTCGAATGCCCATTCAGTACCTCAGCTCGTGCCAACAACTGCTCTAATTCTTGCAGAAATTGAGTTGAATTGCACTCTTTGGCCGGGGAATGGACGATGGCGACGATGTCCCAACCGGGGGACAAACGCGGTAAAAGTTGACGTGCGGCCGCTCGAATTTGACGCTTGATGCGGTTACGATCGACCGCACGTTTGCTGACTTTTCGCCCGATCGAAATTCCGATTCGCGTTGGGGAACCGCCCGCAACTTTTCGGTTCGGGGAACCGCCCTTCGGCGTCGTCGGACGCCGATAGGCTCGCAGGCTCATTCGTTTTCCCCGACAGCGACTTCCGTTTTGATACACGGTTTGAAAGTCTTTCCAATGGCGAAGTCGGTTAGCTTTGGGTAGCACAGACGCTTGACCGGATCGACTTGACTGGTGAATATCTTTGAAACGGCCAGTTTAAACGGCGAGTCTCGCCCGTCCTTTACGACGACGGGCGTTGATAACGCGACGGCCGGTTTTGACGCGCATCCGAGCGCGAAATCCGGAGACTCTCTTACGTTTGCGACTGGTTCCGCCTAAAGTTCGCTTGGTCACGGTTTTTCCCTCCGACTAACTTCTTGAATAGGTTGACAAAGATGCAGTTTCCCATTCTAACAGGAAATTTCGGGTGGGGAACTGCAAAACCAACAGCCGCCGATACGGCCGATCTCTCAAATAATTGTCGCCACTGAGGGTTGGGAACCTTCAAAGGAAGGATTTTTGCGGTTGGGACGCGGGACGCAGCTAGACCTCGGCGGTGCGTGACGATTTGTGGGTCTGATAATTCACACCTGATTTTTCAAGTCACGCACTCTACAGAATCGATTTTCTTATCATAAACTATGTAAATTGTCAATCTCAGCCCGGGCCGATACTCAACACCCAGGTGCCGAGATAGCGAGCGAGGGGAACGTCACCGGGGCTGAAGACGCGACAGTTGAAGTAATACATTCCGCCGAAATTGGGGTTGCGGACGTTGGAAAAGACGATTTCGACTTTGTAGCCAGCGGGAACCGCTTCGACGGGATAAATTTCGATGAGGTGGTTTTCTTCGTCCCAGACGACTTCTTCTAAAGGAACTGACTCGTAACGTCCGTTGATGCGAACGCGGACTTCGACGGGCTGATCGTCGGGATCGTCATCGGGATCGAGTTCGATGTCGAATTCTCCATCGTAGTAGTCAGGATAGTCGATGGAGAATTGGGAAACGGCAAAGCTCATTTTGTCGGAGGGAATCCGCAAGCGGTATCGATCGCGGGGATGCCCGCTTCTGCCGTAGTCGAGGCGAAAGCTCAGTTGATTTTCACGGCGCGGTCCGCCGAAAATGGTAAATCCCGGTAATTCTTGGGCGGGCAGTTCGGTAGCCAAGCCCAAAGCCAAACATCCGGTTGTTATGGCAGCAGATAACCAACGTTTCATGGAATCTCCTCGTCGATCGCCTTCGTCGCAACGGCTCGATCGAAAATTGCGCGATCGACCGTGCGATCGACTGTTCACAGTGTTAATTAATGTATCAAACCCTTTGGGTTCTGTCATCTTATTCCCCTAACGGGAACCTCGCTCCGGTCGAGACGCGCCCAAGTCCCGAAAAGTTCCGCGATCGCGGCGATCGCCCTCAATTTGAAAACCGAGTTAAAAAACAACGATCGCGCCAAAATTGTAAAGGTAAATTCACAATCGCAGGATATCTTTAAAGACATCGTTTGAAACCGAAAAATAAGTTAAAGATTCTAGATATTTTTGCGAGCTAAACTATTCGTTAGCCTTAAGACAAGTTAAAGATGTCAAGAGTCATCTGGGGATCGTCCTAGGATGCGAACTAGAAGTCCGCAAGACCTGCCCAAAACCTATCGCCGATCGACATCAACGAAATACTCAGACCTCCTCAGTTTGTCTCTCGATCGTCCAATTGCAGCATTATTTCGTTAAGGAGTTTGCATGAAAGTCGCAGTTGCCAAAGAAATCGAGGTCGGCGAACGCCGCATCGCGCTCGTTCCAGATATCGTTGCCCGACTGGTCAAACAAGGCTTAAACATTTGCGTCGAATCGGGAGCGGGAAACGGCGCGTTCTTTTCTGACAGCGATTACGAAGCTGCCGGAGCCACCATTATCGCCGATACCGCCGAACTCTGGGGAGACAGCGACGTTATCCTCAAGGTCGCGCCTCCAACTCCCGAAGAGATCGATCGCCTGCACGAAGGACAAACCCTGATCGGGTTCCTCAACCCCCTCGGCGATCCCGAGCGGATTCAAAAGCTGGCCCAACGGCGCGTCACCGCCTTGAGCATGGAACTGATTCCCCGAACCAGTCGCGCCCAAAGCATGGACGCCCTCTCCTCCCAAGCGGGGGTCGCCGGATACAAAGCCGTGTTAATCGCCGCCTCAGCCCTGCCGAAATTCTTCCCCATGCTCACCACCGCCGCCGGCACTATCCGTCCGGCAAAAGTCTTCGTAGTGGGTGCGGGGGTAGCAGGATTGCAAGCGATCGCCACCAGTCGCCGCCTCGGTGCAGTCGTGGAAGCCTTCGACATTCGCCCGGCCGTTAAAGAAGAAGTTCAAAGCCTCGGCGCCAAATTCGTCGAAGTGGAACTCGAAGAAGACACCGTAGCCAGCGGAGGGTACGCCAAAGAAATCTCCGATCGATCAAAACAAAAAACCCAAGAAGCAATCACCAACAGCGTCGCCCAAGCCGATGCCGTCATCACCACCGCCCAAGTTCCCGGCAAACGGGCCCCCATCATCGTTACCGACGCCATGATTTCTCAAATGCGTCCGGGTTCGGTGGTGGTGGACTTAGCCGCCGAACAGGGCGGAAACTGCGAAGGCACCGAAGCCGGAGGCAACGTCGTCCGTCACGGCGTCACCCTCATGGGGCCGGTGAACCTGCCCGCCTCGATGCCCGTCCACTCCAGCCAGATGTACGCCAAAAACCTCTCGACGCTCCTGCAATATCTGGTCAAAGACAACGCCCTCACCCTCGACCTCGAAGACGACATTCCCGATAGTGTCTGCGTGACCCTCGGCGGCGACATCCGCAATTCCCGCGTTCGGGAAGCCCTCGGCGTTACGTCTCCAGCCTGAAGTGAGAGGAGGAACAGCCAAGAAACTCTCAACTTTCAACTTGTCACTCTTAATTCTCAACTCTGAACACTCCACTATGAACGATCCCTTCATTACAGCTTTGTTCGTATTCGTCCTGGCGGCGTTTGCGGGATTCGAGGTGATTACCAAAGTTCCGCCGACGCTCCACACGCCGCTGATGTCGGGGGCGAACGCCATTTCCGGCATTGCCATTCTCGGGGCTTTGGTGGTGGCCGGCGATCGCGACTGGAACGTAACCGTTATCCTCGGACTCGTCGCTGTAGTCCTGGCCACCATTAACGTCGTCGGTGGATTCCTCGTCACCGATCGAATGCTGCAAATGTTCAAGAAAAAAGAGGTTAAAGCATGAGCGACTTTCTCCCCACAGGGATTCAACTGAGCTATTTAGTCGCAGCTTCTCTATTCTTCATCGGCTTGAAACGATTGGGATCGCCTGCGACTGCCCGTCAGGGCAACCTCATCGCTTCGATCGCCATGCTGGTCGCCGTGGTGGCGACGCTGCTCGATCGCCAAGTTCTCAACTACTATATGATTCTCATCGGCATCGTCATCGGTTCCGTTATCGGGGCGATCGCCGCCCAACGGGTCGCCATGACCGCCATGCCCCAGATGGTCGGGCTGTTCAACGGCTTGGGCGGTGCCGCCTCGGCTTTGGTGGCCATGGGTGAGTTTTGGCATTATTTCAGCCTCTCGGCCGAACCCGGTATCGGCGAAACCATTACCGTGTTGTTGGGGGTTCTCATCGGCGGCGTCACCTTCACCGGATCTCTGGTGGCCTTTGGCAAACTACAAGGACTGATTTCGGGATCGCCGATTACCTTCCCCCTGCAACAGCCCTTTAACGTAACGCTGTTGGTCGCGTTTCTCATCGGCAGCGGCTACCTGGTGGCGACGAATCCCACCGCCTCCCTGTTCTTGGGATTGGTGGCTCTGTCGCTGGTGTTGGGGATTAACTTCGTCATTCCCATCGGCGGCGGCGATATGCCCGTGGTGATTTCGCTCCTCAACTCCTTTTCCGGGTTAGCGGCCAGTGCAGCGGGTTTCGTGGTGATGAACAATATGCTCATCATCGCCGGGGCTTTGGTGGGCGCCTCGGGGCTGATTCTCACCGTCATCATGTGTAAAGGCATGAACCGCTCTCTGACGAACGTTTTGTTTGCCGCCTTCGGTACGGGAGAAGGGGGCGCCACGGCGGCCAAAGGTGGCGGAACTGACACCGAGAAAGTGGTTCGCAGCATCGATCCTGAAGAAGGGGCGATGATGTTGGGCTACGCGCGATCGGTGGCCATCGTCCCCGGTTACGGGATGGCTGTCGCTCAAGCTCAACACGCGGTACGGGAACTGACCGACCAATTGGAAAAATTGGGAGTCGAGGTCAAATATGCCATTCACCCGGTGGCGGGACGGATGCCGGGACATATGAACGTTTTGTTGGCGGAGGCGAACGTGCCTTACGACCAGCTTTATGACATGGACGATATCAATCCTCAGTTGGAACAGACGGACGTGGCGCTGGTCATCGGTGCCAACGATGTGGTCAACCCGTCCGCCCGCACGCAACAAGACAGTCCGATTTTCGGAATGCCGATTATCGATGTGGACAGAGCCAAACATACTATCGTCATCAAACGCAGTCTCAGTACGGGATTCGCCGGGGTAGACAACGATTTGTTTTACCGCGATAAAACCATGATGCTCTTTGGTAGCGCCAAAGATATGGTGTCGAAACTCGTGGCAGAAATGAAACAACTCTAGGCGATCGATTTTCTCGCTCGATCCTCCCCGTCTCGATCGATTGGTTTAAGCTTTGTTTAAGCCGAACGATCGAGTTCAGAGAAGCCGAGTTTCTTCAGAAACTCGGCTTCTCGTTTTAATTTCTTCAGGTGAAACATATCGCGGCGTCGCGGTAGATTGTGATTTTCCCTAAAATCTAGTTACCATAGTGAATATATTTTTGTCGCGGTTGGAGTTTTATGGGTCAAACTCGAGCCGTTTGCCAAAATATTGAATTGAACGATACACAATCGAGCGTTAAAAAATGTGTGGCATCTTAGGGATTATTGGACAAAACTTACCCGAGGATCGATCGAACCAACTCAACTTCGAGGAAATGCTATCGTCTTTGGCACATCGCGGCCCCGACGATAAGGGCATCGTTCGGGACGGTAACTTACTGTTAGGACACCAGCGCCTGTCGATTATGGATGTCGAAGGCGCTCACCAACCCTTTTCGCGAGAGGAAAGCCAACTGTACGGGGTATGTAACGGCGAGATTTATAACTATCAAGACTTGCGCGATCGCTTTAACGATCGATTTTCCTTTCAAACCCACGGTGATAGCGAAGTATTGCTGCCCCTGTACCAAGAATGCGGACAGCAACTCGCCCATCATCTCGATGGAATGTTTAGCTTCGTCCTCAGCAACGGTAAAGACTACGTAGCTGCTCGAGATCCAATTGGAATCAAACCGTTGTATTACGGAAAATCGGGAGATATGTTGTTCTTTTCTTCCGAAATTAAAGCTCTGGTTCAAGCGGCTGAGGAAATTCGCGAGTTTCCCGAAGGACACTACTATCATCCCGAAACGGGATTCGTTCCCTATTACCAGTGGCCCGACGAGTCGTCCTTTCTCAGCGACGTCGACGAGGTTCTCGAGAAAATTCGTCAAACCTTGTCGAAAAGCGTCCAGAAACGTTTGATGTCGGACGTTCCGGTGGGGGTGTTTCTCAGTGGCGGTTTAGATTCGAGTGTTATTGCGGCGTTGATGTCGGAACATCTCCCCGAATTGCATTCGTTTTCCGTGGGACTTCCTGACTCTCCCGACTTGAAAGCAGCTCGTTTGGTGGCAGAGCATTTAGGAACGATTCATCACGAATACATCTACACCGAAGAAGAGATGGAAGCGGTGCTTCCCCAGGTGATTTATTACCTGGAATCTTACGACCCGGCCTTGATTCGCAGTGCCATTCCCTGTTATTTCGTGTCTCGCTTGGCCAGTCAATACGTTAAAGTGGTGTTGACCGGAGAAGGGTCAGACGAGTTGTTTGCCGGATACAGTTACTTTAAGGAATACGAGGACGCCACGGCATTACATCGAGAATCCATCTCGATTTTGAAGGGTTTACATAACTTGAATTTGCAGCGGGTCGATCGCATGACCATGGCCAACAGCCTTGAGGCTCGCGTGCCGTTTTTGGATACAGAATTTATCGAATTGTGCCTGAAAATCGATCCGTCCTTGAAACTCCACAAAACTTATGGTTTAGAAAAATGGTTGCTTCGACAGGCATTTGCTGATAAGTTGCCCCAAGAGGTGGTGTGGCGGGACAAAATGGAATTTGCTCAAGGCTGCGCGTCCTCAACCATTCTTGAAGATCGCGCGAACGCGATGGTTTCTCAAGCAGAACTCGACGCCGCTCGTCGAGATGGAGTTCCGGTAAACAGCAAAGAGGAGTTGTTTTATTACCGGATTTTTCACCATCATTTCCCCCATCCCGATGCCCCAGCCCTCATCGGACGGTGGCAAGGGACGCTTCACTAACTCAGCAGGAAACTAACAACGCACGAACCCACACCTGGCAAATTCCTAACTGACCGCGAAAGAATCATCCATCAATATTACTAAAGCGATAAAATCATGCAATCAGTTGGAGAAAAAACCTACAGCCAAGCGGTTCGAGAAGGTAAATACGATTTGTACGTTGGAAACTTGTTCGGCAAGTACGACAACGTTCGGACCTATTGGGAAGACCAATTAACTCGTATTGCCTTGCGGCCGTTTCTGCGGGAACTGGTGGAACGCTGTCGCCGAGAAAATCGCGGCGTCCGCATTGTCGATCTCGGCTGCGGTGCGGGACAGGGCTACGAAATCTTGACGAAAATCGATCGACGAGATTTAGACTTGGGCTTGCAACACGAGCGCGTCCTTCCCAAAGAAGAAATCGATTTGTACTTAGGCTTGGATATCAGCCAAGCGATGGTGGAACGGGGTCAGGTTCTTTTTGAGAGCCAACCGGAAGTCACTTTCGCTCAGGCGGATTTACGAGAAGGGTTCGGACCGTTTAAAGACCGAGAGCCGTTCGATATCTATTTTTCGTCTTACGGTTCTCTGTCTCACTTGAACCGTCAGGATTTGGTCAAACTGCTGCAAGATATTTGCGAACACAGTGGTAACGAGAGTTTAATTGTTCTCGATTTTCTCGGACGCTATTCGATCGAATGGCCGGATTTCTGGTTTGCGGACTCCGAAGACGAAAAAGTTCGCGACTACACCATGAGTTATCTCTACTCAGAAGCAGTTCGCAAAGAAGTCGAAAGCGATCGCTTTCCGCTGCGGTTCTGGGTGGGGTCGGACGTGAAAGACCTCTCGGAAGAGTTGACTCAAACCTGCGGCCTCGGGGTAGAGGTATTGAAATTGATGGATCGATCGATGTTGGTGGGTCGCCACACCGATACGCAGGAGTACAACAAGCAACTCAAACCCATTCGTCGCGCGGTGAATTCCCTGCATCAGGATTACTTGCGAACCAACCTCGAAGAACTCGTCATCGATCCGGCGATCGTTCCCGACCATCCGGTGATTGCGCCGCCGTTGCGGGAACTGATCGACTCGTGGAACGTGGTGGTTGAATACTGTCAGCAGCGACTTTGGGAGCGGTGTTCGCTGACGCAACTCGAAGGCTGGGACGATTTCGCTAAACCCTTGCAGTTTGCCCTGATGACGATCGATCGCGTCATCGCTGATGTCGGTTGGATGTGGTACGGCGATCCCCGCGCCAACATCATCGAGCCTCAGTTGGGTTACGCCTTGCGGACGCTGGAATACGAAATGCAGCGAGGACGGGGTTGCGGCCATGGTTTGGTGGCGATTCTCAAAACCCAAAAGTAAGCCCTAGCACCCATGATTGAAGCGATCGAGCTAACCAAAACCTATAACGGGTTCTCTGCCGTCAATCGCGTGTCCTTTGAGGTGGCGGAAGGGGAAACCCTCGGTCTCATCGGAACGAGCGGTTGTGGCAAGAGTACGACCCTGAAAATGCTCAATCGCCTCATCGAACCCACCGCCGGCCGCGTGTTTATTGGGGGGGAAGACACGCGGAAGTCTCAACCGGAAAAACTGCGCCGGAGTATCGGCTACGCCATTCAGGAAACGGGGCTGTTTCCCCATTACACCGTCGCGGAAAACGTGGCGGTGGTGCCTCGTTTGTTGAAGTGGCCGGACAAACGAATTGCGCGACGCACGGAAGAACTGCTGGAGTTGGTGGGGTTGTCGCCGGAGGAATTCACCCGACGGTATCCCCACGAACTCAGCGGCGGACAACAGCAGCGGGTTGGCTTAGCCAGGGCTTTGGCGGCCGATCCGCCGATCGTGTTGTTGGACGAGCCGTTCGGGGCGCTCGATCGCATTACGCGGCGACAAATTCAACAGGAATTCAAGCAGTTGGAAAGTTTGCTGCGAAAAACGGTGGTGTTGGTGACGCACGATATTTTCGAGGCGGTGACGCTGTGCGATCGCATCTGCGTGATGGATCGGGGAATCGTCCAGCAAATCGGCACCCCGAAAACCCTGGTATTTCAACCGGATAACGATTTCGTGCGCGACTTTTTCCAAGCCGATCGCTTTCAGTTAGAGTTGTACGTTACTCAGCTTCAAGACGTGATGCCTTGGGTTTCGGCTCAAGAGTCCAGTTCGGAGGCAGCGAAACGCTATACGGAAGAAGAACATTTACTGACGGTGTTAGAAGATATGGAGGAATCTTCGTTGAAATCCTCGCGGGTTCAAATTGTCGATCGACAAAACCAGCCGATTTTAACCACCCACTGCCAAGACTTGTTAACGGCATTTTATCGATTCAAAGAGTCGTTTTAACAATCATTTAAAATAGCTGGTTTTTGTTATTTTAAATCATAGTTGTTATTTTAAATTATAGTTTTAGCTTTAATTCGTGGTTTTTTTAAATATAAATTCAAGATATAAATTCAAGGTAAATTTTGATTTTTAAGAAACAAAAATAAATCTAGAAAACGACTTTAAAAATCGCTTTTAATCTCAAACAAATCAGTAAATTATATCATTTATTTATGAGTTTCGGGCAATTCCTACTCGACCACCAACTCGAACTGGCCGACCAAACCATCGAACATATCGGTTTAACGACCGTTTCATTGGCGATCGCCATCAGTTTGGGGGTATCCGTCGGAATTATCTTAACTCGATATCCCAACATTTCCGATCGCGTTATCGGCGCAGTAGGAATCGTTCAAACCATCCCCAGCGTTGCCTTACTGGGGTTTATGTTACCCCTGCTCGGCATCGGCGTCACCCCTGCCATTGTCGCCTTATTCTTATACGCCCTATTACCCATCGTTCGCAATACCTATACAGGCATTGACGAAGTAGATTCTGCCATTAAAGAAGCCGCCAAAGGCATGGGAATGTCGAACTTTCAAATACTCTTAAAAGTCGAACTTCCCTTAGCCGTTCCTGTCATTTTTGCGGGAATTCGCACCGCCGCCGTCACCACCGTTGGCGTGGCGACGCTCTGCGCCTTGATTGCCTCTGGCGGCTTAGGAGAATTCATTTTCCGAGGAATTGCCCTAAATAACGTCGATATGATTCTCGCCGGGGCGATTCCCGCCGCGTTGCTGGCGTTACTGTTAGATTTCCTCCTGGGAGTCCTTCAAAGTCGGGTCATGGAATGGCTGAAACCGCTGCTGGTGGGTGCGGTGGTTTTACTGCTTTTATCCCTGTCGTGGCTGGTGGTTCCCAATTTGTTCGGAAGTTCCTTCACAGCGGGATTTACGGCGGAATTTATGGAACGCGCTGACGGATATCCGGGTTTGCGACAGCACTACGGTTTAAAGTTAAATACCTTAGAACTCGAGCCGGGTTTAATGTATAAAGCCATTCGAGAAAAACAGGTGGATTTAATTAGTGGATTTTCCACCGATGGCAGAATTCAAGCTTACAATTTAACAGTTTTAGAGGATAATTTAAATTATTTTCCGCCCTATTATGCAGCGCCGTTGGTGCGAGGGGAAACTTTACGAGAATTTCCAGAAGTTCGTTCGGCGTTAAATCGCTTAGCGGGACAAATTTCTAACGAGGAAATGGTGCAGTTAAATTATCGGGTCGATCGACAGCAAGAACCGACGATGCAAGTGGTTCGAGAGTTTTTGTCGGAGTTGGGACTTAAAACGGAAACGCAACGAGAAGGAAACGCCGATTTGGTCGTCGGTTCAAAGAATTTTACCGAACAGTACCTTCTCGCGGAAATGATGGCGGTGGTTATTGAGAATTATACGAATTTGGACGTCGAGTTAAAAACGGGATTGGCGGGAACGAAAATCGCGTTCGATGCGTTGCGACAGGGGGAAATCGACCTCTATCCAGAATATACGGGGACGGGGTTGTTGGCGATTTTAAATACCGATGCGGATGTGCGAGAAGAGTTACTTTCCGAGAGTGAATCTGCGGCGGATACGGTTTTGGAGTACGTTCGAGAAAAAACGCAGGAAGAATATAATTTAATTTGGCTAGAACCGTTTGGTTTTAATAATTCTTATGCGCTGATGATGCGGGAGGCGGCGGCTAATGAATTGGACGTTCAGTCGATTTCTGACTTGAAAGCGTATTTGTCGGAAGACTTGTAGAAATATATTGTAGAAATAGAGAGAATAGCGAACGATGTCTTTAGCAAAACTCACGATTCCAGAGCATTTCAACCCCGAAAAGGTGGGAGAGGTTTGGCGCGTTTCCTACGCCGATCGCGCTCGGGAAGCGCGACTTTGGGCGCAACAACATCAGATTTCCCGCAGTTGTGAGGATAGGGTGCGCGTGGGGTTGCTGCTGATTGATGTTCAAAATACCTTTTGTATTCCCGGTTTCGAGTTGTTTGTCGCCGGAAGGAGTGGAAACGGGGCGGTGGAAGACAATCGGCGTTTGTGCGAGTTTATCTACCGCCATTTACATATTCTGACGGATGTTATTCCCACGATGGACACCCATAGGGCGATGCAGATTTTCCATCCCGTCTTTTGGATAAATGACAGCGGCGAACATCCCGCCCCGATGTCGAATTTGGAACTGGCGGATATTGAAGCGGGAAAATGGCGCATTAATCCCGAGGTGTTGCCGAATTTACCGACGGCGATCGACCCCCAGGCTTACGCTTTTCACTATGTTCGAGAACTGACGCGAGATAGTAAATATCCGCTGACGATTTGGCCTTATCACGCTCTGTTGGGGGGAATCAGTCATGCTTTAGTCTCGGCGGTGGAGGAGGCTTGTTTTTTCCACAGCATCGCCCGCTACAGCGCCACCGAGTACGAAATGAAGGGAAACAACCCGCTGACGGAGAATTATTCGGTGTTGCAACCGGAGGTTCTTACCAACGCTAACGGGGAAGCGATCGCCCAACGTAATATAGAGTTGGTCGATCGCCTGTTGAATTACGACCTGTTGTTAGTGGCGGGACAGGCGAAAAGCCATTGCGTGGCCTGGACGTTGAACGATTTGTGCGACGAGATTCGATCGAGAGACCGAAAACTCGCCCGAAAAGTCTATTTATTGGAAGATTGTACGTCGGCGGTGGTGGTACCGGGTCAGGTGGATTTTACCGATTTAGCGGACGAAACCTTTACTCGGTGCGCCGAGTTGGGAATGCACCGGGTCAGATCGATCGATCCCATCGAGACTTGGGAGGGTATTTCCGAAGGTCTCTGCTGAACATCTTTCCCAAACTTCGCCAGAGAAACCCACCCTCGACGACGGGGCGAGTTTCAAGTGATACCATCGAAACATTAATATCGATATCCACAACCACCATGAGCAGAGGGATCGACGTTTCGGACTATCAAGGTAGCGTCAACTGGACGGCGGTAGCCAATTCCGGTATGGAGTTCGGTATCGTTAAAGCGACAGAAGGCGCTACGTTCGTCGCCGACACCTTTCAAACCAACTGGACGGGGATGAAAGGGGCGGGTTTGGTACGGGGCGCCTATCACTTCTTTCGTCCCCGCAGCGACGCCCTCGCCCAAGCCGATCGATTCCTCGATTTGGTGAAATTGGAACCGGGGGATTTACCCCCCGTTCTCGACATTGAAACGGACGATGGTATCGCCGCCGATAGTGTGGCGGCGCGCATGCAAACTTGGCTCGATCGCGTGGAAGTGGCGACGGGACGGCGTCCGATTATCTACACTTATCCTTATTTTTGGGAGCGCCTGGGAAACTGGCAGCAGTTCGCCAAATATCCCCTCTGGATTGCCCATTACACCACCGATCCGGCGCCGAGGGTTCCCGGTGGATGGAGTGCTTGGACCTTTTGGCAGTATACCGACAGCGGTAGTGTCAACGGCGTAACTGGGGGCGTCGATATCAATTGGTTCAATATCGTTAAAGAAGGGTCTACGGGGGCGATGGTGGCGGACGTGCAGTCGCGCCTGAAGCAGAAAGGGTTCGATCCGGGGTCGATCGATGGTAAGTTCGGACCGAAAACGAAAACGGCTGCGGTGGCGTTTCAAACGGCCATCGGCACTCTGACGGACGGAACGGTGACGCCTCGGGTTTGGGCGTATCTGGCGGACAACACGACTACCGCCCCGACGCCGACGCCAACGCCGACACCAACGCCCACTCCGGCGATTTCTCTGGTGGACGTGATGAAACACTATCAGGGATTGCCCCATCAAATCGACGCGCTAACGGAGTTGCAATTTCAAATCTCCGAGGCGATGCTGTTGGAATTCGCCCGCCGCTGGCGCGATCGCGCCACAGTCGATACGTCGATTCGGATGGTGGACGTGGCGCGGTACTATCAAAACCTCGCCAGTCAAAATCAAGCGTTGATTTGGCTGCAAGAACAGCTGGCGGAGACGCTGTTAGAAGAGTTTGCCCAGCAATGGCGCAATCCCCCGGATTTGGAACCGCCCCCCATCGTCTTGTCGAAAGCGGCGAAGTATTACGAGGGATTGCCTCACCAGGATAGAGCCTGGGATTGGTTGCAACGGCGCTTAACGCGAGACGAGTTGGCGGAATTTGCGCGGTTTTGGCGTAATTCTTAGGTTTTTAGGTATTTTTTGGGAAATCCTCGGCAGGGGTTCAGATCCCCGGCATCTCTAAGATGCCGGGGATCTAGAGAATTTCGTGCCAGTTTTTCCTTGACAATTACCTAGGGTTTGCTGAAAAAGTTATCAAAAGCCGGGGGGTGGAAAACGAACAAGAAG